>NZ_JBARCR010000567.1:0-5093 GCF_049794275.1 Trebonia sp. | reverse complement strand
GGACAGTTCTGTCCCGTCCGCGGCGAGCAGCCGCAGCCGCGGCCCGCAGGCCGGGCAGCACACCGGCTGGGCGTGGAACCGGCGGTTGGCCGGGTCGTGGTACTCCGCCGCGCACGGCCCGCACATCGCGAAGCCGGCCATCGTGGTCAGCGGCCGGTCGTAGGGCACGTCGCGGACGATGGTGAACCGCGGCCCGCAGTTCGTGCAGTTGATGAACGGGTACCGGTACCTGCGGTCGGCCGGGTCGGACAGCTCGCGCAGGCAGTCCGCGCAGGTCGCGGTGTCCGCCGCGACCAGGGTCCTGCGCCGGCCAGCGGGGCCGCTCGGCGCGATCGTGAAGGAGGCCGTGCCGGCCGGCGGCATGGCGGACGTGGTGACCCGTTCGATCCGCGCCAGCGGCGGCGCCTCACGCTCCAGCCGGCGCAGGAACTCCCGCACCGTCGCGGGCGGGCCCTCGATCTCGGCGAACACGCCGTCCACGTCGTTGCCCACCAGGCCGCCGAGGCCCAGGCCGGTCGCGAGCGAATAGACGAACGGGCGGAAGCCGACCCCCTGGACGATGCCCTCCACGCGCAGCGCGGTCCTGATCACCTGAGTCATCACGGGCCCGTTCTGAATAGGACTATTTTTCTCTGGCGGCGCGGGTCAGGTCGGCTTCCACCTCGACCGTCACCTCGTCCTTGAGCTTGAGCGCGCCGAAGAAGCCGGTGTACGGCGTGATGCCGTGGTCGGTCTGCCGCACCGTGGCGGTGCCCCGGTACTGGCCGGGCCCCCGGCTCACCAGCTGCAGCCTGGCCGGCCTGGTCGCGCCGCCCAGGGTCAGCGTTCCCTCGATCGCGCCGCCTGAGGCCGCCGGGATGATCCGGGACGAGGTGAAGCGGGCCGTGCCGCGGCCGAGGATCTTGCCGGCCGTGTTCAGGATGTCGCGGCGGTCCTTGTCGCTGAGCGGCTTGGCGCCGCCGGTCCCTTCGAGCACGGCCAGCGACCCGAGGTCGAGCTCGGCGGTGACCTCCGCCGCGGCCACGCCGTCGCCGGGCACCGTGACCGTCGCGGACCAGCGGGTGACCTCAATGGTGAGGTCGTGACCCGCGCGGGCGGCGAGCCCCGCCCGGCCGGTCTTGATGACGACTCGGCCGGAGTCCGGGCCAAGCCGGAAAGAGCCTGTGATGTCGTCCACGGCCCCACCGTACGCCGGGCGGCCGGTCAGGGGAACGGGACCTCGCCGAAGAGCTCGTGGATCCGCCGCAGGTCACGCAGCCGCGGCTCGGTGCTGCCGCCGACCCAGCGGCTAACGGTCTTCACCGAGACGCCCAGCTGGCTCGCCGCGGACTCGATCGTGAGGCCTTCCCTGCGCAGCACGCCGGTCATCCATTCGGCGAACGACGACGAGGGCGCCCGGTCGCTGCCGGCCTCGGCGGCCGCGGCGCCGGATTCAGTGGCGGGGAGCTCCGCGACGGGCGCCGGGCCTGCGGACTCGCGGGAGCGCAGCAGCGACGTCAGCGCGTCGATGGCCGGGGCGGACGGGAACTGCGGGCCGGAGCGGAGCACGTCCACCTCGACGTGATCAGGGAAGATGCGGAAGGAGACACTGATGGCCCCGGTCGGGCCGGCCGCCTCCAGCAGCGCCTGGGACACGGTCTCGCCGACCTCGCGGGTGTCTTCCTCAGACAGCGGCGACTGGGCAAGGCAGCGCCTGACGAAATCGCGGATGTCCGGGATCGAGGACGGCCTAGCGGGGAAAGTCTGCGACACCACCACGACAGGCACGACCTCGATGTTGTCGCTGATCCGGTCGTCTGCCCTGTCCATAACCCTTTCCCGGGTGCCACCGCACGCTCCCTGCCTCGTAAGCGTACGTGCCCGGTGCGCCGGAATGCGACTCACGATCGGCGGACAGAAATGTCCGCCGGGCCGACGGTTGTGTCTTGATCCTTCGCTCACACCAGGTTTACGCTTGAGGACACCGAAGACGGCCTACGGCCCGGAGCGGGCCAGTCGGCCGAGGCCGACCGAAGGACGGCATGCCATGACGCAGGAGTCACAGGCTACGCAGGACCCAGTCATACACATTCTGTGGATGAACGGCGGTCTCGGGTGCGACGGGGACTCGGTGGCGCTCACCGCCGCCACCCAGCCCAGCATCGAGGAAATCGTGCTCGGCGCCCTGCCAGGGCTGCCGAAGGTGGCCGTGCACTGGCCGCTGATCGACTTCGAATGCGGACCCGAGCAGGGCGCTGACAACTTCATCGAATGGTGGCACAAGGCGGACCGGGGCGAACTGGAGCCGTTCGTACTGGTCGTCGAGGGATCGATCCCTAACGAGGCGATCAAGTCCGAAGGGTACTGGTGCGGGTTCGGCAACAACCCGGCGACCGGCCAGCCGATGACCACCAGCGAGTGGCTGGACCGGCTCGCGCCGAAGGCGACGGCCATCCTCGCGGTCGGCACCTGCGCCACCTACGGCGGCATCCACGCCATGGCCGGCAACCCCACCGGCGCCATGGGCGTCCCGGACTACCTCGGCTGGGACTGGAAGTCCAAGGCCGGCCTGCCCATCGTGTGCGTCCCCGGCTGCCCGATCCAGCCCGACAACCTGTCCGAGACGATCCTGTACCTGCTGTACCAGGTGACCGGGCAGGCGCCGATGATCCCGCTGGACGACGCGCTGCGGCCGCGCTGGCTGTTCGAGGCCACCGTGCACCAGGGCTGCGACCGGGCCGGCTACTACGAGGAAGGAACGTTCGCCGGCGAGTACGACTCGCCGACGTGCCTGGTCAAGCTCGGCTGCTGGGGGCCCGTCGTCAAGTGCAACGTGCCCAAGCGGGGCTGGATCAACGGCGTCGGCGGCTGCCCCAACGTGGGCGGCATCTGCATCGCCTGCACGATGCCCGGGTTCCCCGACAAGTTCATGCCGTTCATGGACGAGCCGCCAGGGTCCCGGGTCTCCGCCACGGCGAGCGGGATGTACGGCACGGTCATCCGGTCGCTGCGCGGCATCACCGCCCGCACCGTGGACAAGGAACCGAAGTGGCGGGTCAAGGGCACCGAGCTTCGCACCGGCTACCAGAAGACGTGGTGATCAAGCGATGACAGCGACAGAGAAGGCACCGAGCAAGGCGGCGGGCAAGGACTCCGAGCTCACCGAGATGACGTGGGACCCGATCACCAGGATCGTGGGCAGCCTCGGCATCTACACCAAGATCGACTTCAAGGCCAAGCGGGTCGCCGAGTGCCACAGCACGTCGTCCATCTTCCGCGGCTACAGCATCTTCATGAAGGGCAAGGACCCGCGCGACGCGCACTTCATCACCAGCCGGATCTGCGGCATCTGCGGTGACAACCACGCGACCTGCTCGGTCTACAACCAGAACATGGCCTACGGCGTCCGTCCGCCGCACCTCGGCGAGTGGATCATCAACCTCGGCGAGTCCGCGGAGTACATGTTCGACCACAACATCTTCCAGGAGAACCTGGTCGGCGTGGACTACTGCGAGAGGATGGTCGCCGAGACCAACCCGGGCGTGCTCGAGCGCGCCAACGCAACCGAGGCGCCGCACGCGGCCGACCACGGCTACCGGACCATCGGCGACATCATGCGCTCGCTCAACCCGCTCGAGGGCGAGTTCTACCGCGAGGCGCTGCAGGTGTCGCGGTCGACGCGCGAGATGTTCTGCCTGATGGAAGGGCGTCACGTGCACCCGTCGACGCTCTACCCCGGCGGCGTCGGCACGGTGGCGACGGTGCAGCTGTTCACCGACTACCTGACCAGGCTGATGCGCTACGTGGAGTTCATGAAGCGCGTCGTGCCGATGCACGACGACCTGTTCGACTTCATGTACGAAGCGCTGCCCGGGTACGAGGAAGTCGGCAGGCGGCGGGTCCTGCTCGGCTGCTGGGGGAGCCTCAACAACCCCGAGTACTGCGACTTCACCTACCAGAACATGGAGGACTGGGGCCGCAAGATGTTCGTCACGCCCGGCGTGGTGGTCGACGGCAAGCTCGTCACCACCAGCTTGGTCGACATCAACCTCGGCATCAGGATCCTGCTCGGCCACTCGTATTACGAGGACTGGGAGGACCAGGAGATGTTCGTCACGCACGACCCGCTGGGCAACCCGGTGGACCGCAGGCACCCGTGGAACCAGCACACGATCCCGCGGCCGGCCAAGCGTGACTTCGACGACAAGTACAGCTGGACGATGTCGCCGCGCTGGTTCGACGGCAAGGACTACCTGCCGCTCGACACCGGCGGCGGCCCGATCGCGCGGCTGTGGGCGACGGCGCTCGCGGGCCTCGTGGACTTCGGCTACGTGAAGTCCACCGGGCACAGCGTGCAGATCAACCTGCCGCGGACGATGTCCCGCCCAGAGACCACGTTCGAGTGGAAAATCCCGGTCGACAAGGCCGGCCAGCCGCTGTCCAACGCGATCGAGCGGAACAGGGCCCGGACCTACTTCCAGGCCTACGCCGCCGCGTGCGCGCTGTACTTCACCGAGCAGGCGCTCGCCGAGGTCCGTGCCGGGCACACCAAGACGTGGGAGTCGTTCAAGGTGCCCGACGAGGCCTTCAGCTGCGGGTTCACCGAGGCGGTCCGCGGCGTCCTCTCGCACCACATGGTCATCAGGGGCGGCAAGATCGCCAACTACCACCCGTACCCGCCGACCCCGTGGAACGGGTCCGTTAGGGACACCTACGGGACGCCTGGCCCTTACGAGGACGCGGTGCAGAACACCCCGATCTTCGAGGAGAACACGCCGGAGAACTTCAAGGGCATCGACATCATGCGCGCGGTCCGCAGCTTCGACCCGTGCCTGCCTTGCGGTGTCCATATGTACCTGGGTGGCGGCCGGGTGCTGAAGACGGCCCACTCGCCGACCGGAATCACGCTGGCGGTCTGAGGTGACCGCCGGGTCCGGCGCGGACGATGGGGTGCCCGCCGGCGCCTTCGACGGTGGCACCTTCGACGGCGGCAGCGACGCCCAGGCCGCCGGGGAGCGAGTCGAGACGCTGCTCGCCGAGCTGCGGACGCGGGCGGGCCCCGAGGTGGCCGACACCGCCGAGGAGCTCGTCGGCTGCCTGGTACGGCTCTACGG
>NZ_JBARCR010000566.1:0-3231 GCF_049794275.1 Trebonia sp. | reverse complement strand
GGTCGAGGTGACGGTCGTCGACCCGGTGAACAACGACGAGCCGGGGATGCCGTACCTGACCTCCTTGCCCTCCATCGCGCCGTGCGCGGCCTGCAGGGCGGTGCCCGCGTGCTGCCATTCGAAGAAGGTGATGGCGCCGACCGAGCACAGCCACAGCGCCGCCATGACGGCGACGAGCAGGTAGCCCTGCCGGTTGTCGCCGACCATCTTGCCGAAGGTGCGCGGCAGCGCGAACGGGATGACGAGCAGCAGGAAGATCTCGAACCAGTTGCTGAACGGGTTCGGGTTCTCGAACGGGTGCGCCGAGTTCGCGTTGAAGAACCCGCCGCCGTTGTTGCCCATCTCCTTGATGACCTCCTGCGAGGCCACCGGGCCGCCGACCATGTTCTGCTGGCCGCCGGTCAGCGTGGAGATCACGTGCGTGGCGTTGAAGTTGTCGATCACGCCGGCGGCCATCAGGATGATGGCGCCGATCACCGAGATGGGCAGCAGCACCCGGATCACGATCCGGGTCGTGTCGACCCAGAAGTTCCCGAGCCGGTCGGTCTTGCTCCGCATGAAGCCGCGGATCAGCGCGATCACGACGACGATGCCGACGGCGGCGCTGACGAAGTTCTGCACGGCCAGGCCCGCCATCTGAACGACGTAGCCCATCGTGGTCTCGCCGGAGTAGTTCTGCCAGTTCGTGTTGGTGACGAACGAGGCAGCGGTGTTCCACGCCAGGAACGGCGGGACGTTCGCCTGCCCGTTGGAGTACGGCAGCCAGTGCTGGATGCGCTCCAGCAGGTACAGGAACAAGACGCAGGTGCCGGAGAACGCCAGCATGGACCGGGCGTAGGCGCCCCAGCGCTGGTCGGCCTCCGCGTCGATGCCCATCAGCCGGTAGAAGCCGCTCTCTACCCGCAGGTGCTTGGGGGACGTGAAGACGCGGGCGATGTAGTCGCCGAGCGGCTTGTAGCAGATCGCCAGCGCGGCGACCAGCAGGACGAGCTGCAGGACGCCCGCGAGAGAGGGGTTCATCAGAATCGCTCCGGCCGGACGAGTGCGTAAACGAGGTAGATCGTGAGCAAGATGGCCGCGATCAGGCCAACCCAGTTCTCAGCGCTCAATTCGCTCGACCGCCTTAACCAGGAGGAAGAACACGGCGAAGATGACGATGGTTATGCCGACGATCAGCAAGTCGTTCATCCCTGACTCCCAGGACTGCGGCACGCTCAGGATGCGTGCCGAACGGATCAATCAAAGTCCGGTTGAGCAGGGAAAATTGCGATCTTCACGCCCCCCATGCGGCCGCATAGGGGTTACTAACAGACCCCATGCGCGGCGCCGCCGCTAGCTCTCCGGCATGTCCGGAATGTCGGGCACGCTCACGTGCCGCCCACGCAGCGCCCACGGCCTGAACCCGTGCGCCATCTCGTCCATCAGCGCGGACGGCGGCACGGCGAGCACCGGGCACCTGGCGTGCGCCAGGCAGTACCGCCCCACCGACTTGCGCAGCGCGCGGCCGAGCGGTGCCCGCCGCCCCGTCCCGATGACCAGCAGGTCACCGGGCTGTTCCGCGATGTCCACGAGCACGGGCCCGGTCTCGCCGCGCGCCACGCACGGCTCGACTCGCACGTCGGCGGGCAGCCCGCCAAGCCCCGCCTCGAACGCGTCCATCAGCCGCTCCCTGGCGGCATCGTTCCATATCCGGCGCAGGTACGGGGACGGATGACCCCGCTCGGCCAGGTCGCCGCCCGGCGGCACCCATGCGATCACCGCGGTCAGCGGCACCTGCCGCGCCCGCGCTTCCTCGGCCGCCCAGCGCAGCGCTTGCAGGCTGCCCAGCGACCCGTGGACCCCGACCACGATCCGACGCACCGCGACCACGATGCATCGCCTCCTACCTCACAGTTGGTTACGGCTCCATAAAACCTCGCCGCAACCGTGACTGCCTCATTCCAATCGGAACCCTAACGAAACCGATCAGAATCATTATCCCGAACGGGCCCGTGGTGACTCCCCACCGCCCCGTCACGCCCCGTTGACGGCCACGACCCCGTCCAGGGTGCCGAGGAAAGCCGTGCCGCCCGCCAGCGACAGCGACGAGAAGTGCGGCAGTCCCGCGGCGACCGCGAGCTGATGCCTGACCGCGCCGGTCGCCGGGTCGAGCTCGTACAGTGTGTTCCCGCTGCTCGACCCGCCAGGGTCGTAATGCGTGACCCAGACGGCGCCGCCGCCGACGGCCGGCGACCCGTTGCTGTCGCCGGGGCCGCGCCACAGCACGCTGATGTTCCGCTGCGCGGCGCTGACCGAGACGGCCGCCAGGCCGCCGTCCGAGCACGGCTCGTACACCGTGGACCCGCTGACGGCCGCCGCGCCGAACGCGCCGCAGATCGTCTGCTCCGCCAGCTGGTGGCCGATGCCGCCAAGGCCGGCCTCGTTCAGCAGGTACCCGACGCCGCGCTTGCCGATGATGAACGCGGTGTTCCCCGCGGCGAGCACCGGCTGGGTGGAGCCGAGGTCGCGGTCGTTGGCGTTGTCGTCGGCCCAGGTCGCCGGCGCGAAGAAGTCCGCGCGGACCAGGTTCGGGGTGAGCTTGACGACCGAGTCGCTGCCGTCATACGGCTCGGCGGGGTTTTCTGCCGCCCCGTTCCCCGTGGAGACCCACAGGTCCCCGTCCGGGCCGGTGACCGGCCCGCCGGTGGCCCAGATGGCGCCCTCCCTGGTGGTCGGGGTGTGCCAGCTGACCAGCGGCCCGCTGCCGGACAGCGGCACCCCGGCGATGAAGCCGATGTAGGTGCCGCAGTCTCCGGCCAGCCCGCCGAACGCCGCGTAGACCCGCCCGCCGCCGATGGCCAGCGCGGGCCGCTGCTGGTCGTTGGACGGGTGGTTGCCCGCGGTGGCGATGTCGATGTCGCGCTGCACCCGGATGGCGCCGTCGCTGACCGCCAGCCCGAACAGCACGTGGTGGTACCCGGTCGTCTCCGCCACCGCGTACACCAGGCCGTTGCCCTGGTCGTAGACCGGAGTTCCCGTGATGCCCAGCGGGTCGATGTCGCCGCACTGCAGGGTGCTGCGCGGCACCGGGGTGCCGAGGTGGTGCCGCCACACCACCGCGCCCGTTGATTCGCTGAGCGCGTACACGGTGTCGTTCTCTGTCGCGGCGATGACCGTGTCGCCGACCACGAGCGGCTGGCCGTACACGGCGCCGTCCAGGCGGGCGGTCCACCGGTGGCTGAGCGGGCCCGC
>NZ_JBARCR010000565.1:0-2077 GCF_049794275.1 Trebonia sp. | reverse complement strand
GCCGGACCTCGGCCCGGTCGGCCAGGTCCGCGCTGACCCACGCCGCCGAGCAGCCCGCTTCGCACAGCGACCGCGAGGTGGCCGACAGCCGGGTCGGGTCCCTGGCCACCAGCACCACCTTCGCGCCGGCCAGCGCCAGGGCCGACGCCATCGCCTCGCCGATCCCCGAACTGCCGCCGGTGACAACGGCTACCCGCCCGCTGAGCGAGAACAACTCCCCGAGGAAGCCCGTCATGGCTGATGGCTACAAGACAGGACGAGCGCCGATCAGGTTAAGCGCGTGCGCGGCGAGCCGGCAGCCGCTGCCGAGGGCCTCGGTCGGCGGCTTCTTGTCCAGCCACGCAGGGAGGAACCCGGCGACGAACGCGTCGCCCGCGCCGGTGCCGTCGATGACCCGCTCGACCGGCGGCGCCGGCACCCGCACCGGCGGACGGCCGTTGGCGTAGAACAGCGCGCCGTCCGCGCCCAGCTTGATGACGACCTGCGGATACCACGCGGTGAGCACCCGGGCGGCCTGCTCGGCGTCGTCCCGGCCGGTCAGCACCTTGGCCTGCGCGGCGTTCACGAACAGCAGCACGGCGTTGCTCGACAGCTCGAGGAACGGCTCGGCGCCCGCCCGCTCCAGCGGCGCGGCCGAGGCCCCGTCGACCGATGCCGACATGCCGGCCCGGCGGGAGAAGTCCAGCGCGGCCAGGGCCGCGGCCCGCGACCCCTCGGAAAGCAGCGTGTACCCGGACACGTGCAGGTGCGCGCCGGGCACGAACAGGTCGTGCGGCAGGTCGTCGGGAGCGAGCGCCGCGTTGGCGCCCGGGTCGGAAAGCATCGTCCGCTCGCCCTTGTGGGTCACCATGACCACACAGGTCCCAGTCGGCCGTTCGGGGTCCATCACCAGCCGCGCGTCGACGCCGTAGCCCATCAGCTCCATGTCCCGGTTGCGGCCGGCGATGTCCGCGCCGCGCCGCCCGACGAACGCCACGTCCGCACCGTCGGCAGCCAGCCACGCGGCGGTGTTCGCGCCCGAGCCGCCACCGTGGGTAGTGACCTTGGCGGGCGTGTCGCTGCCGCGGGCGAGCGGCAGCGTGGCGTGCGCGACCGTATCCGTCATCAAGTCGCCAATGACAACGATGCGGGCCATAGTCGTCATCACCTCATCATCGGGATCAACAGGCGGCCTGCCGCGGCACCCGACCGCGGAGCAGCGGGTTGGCGAACATAAATCCTGATCGGGGGACTCCTACGGTATCCGTATCCGAGCCGTCGTGACCACCAGGTCGGCGGTCAGTTATTGAAACGGTAACGACAAACGGCTGCCGCGCCACTCCCCTTCAGCCGGCCAGGAACGACAGCCTGACCCGCCTGTCCGGATTGTCCGTGTTCACGTCCACGAGCGCGATCGACTGCCACGTCCCGAGCGCGAGGCGGCCGCCGAGCACAGGGACCGTGGCGTACGGCGCCACGAACGCCGGGAGCACGTGCGACCTGCCGTGCCCGCGCGACCCGTGCGCGTGCCGCCAGCGGTCGTCCGCGGGAAGCAGGTCCGCCAGCGCCGCGAGCAGGTCGCTGTCGCTGCCGGAGCCCAGCTCGATCAGCGCGACCCCCGCCGTGGCGTGCGGCACGAAGACGTGCAGCAGCCCGTCGCCGCCGCCCGACGCGGACCTGGCGAACTCGGCGCACTCGCCGGTGATGTCCTGCACGGTCTCGCGGCTGCCGGTGTGCACCTGAATCATCTGGCTGTCCATATTTTCCGGATCATAGGCGCTCACGGAAAGCGCAGGTATGCGGACGTCGGCCGGCCCGTTAGCCTTCGGTGGACAGGGGTGGCGACGAAAGCCGAGGAGCGCGGGTGACGGAGACGACTGGGACGGCCGGCCCCCGGCTGCGGCTGGCGCGGCAGGCCCGCGGGTTCTCCCAGCAGCAGCTGGCCGGGATGGCGGGCGTGAGCCGGCAGGCGGTGTCGGCCGTGGAGGCGGGCCACTCCGATCCCTCGCTGCGCGTCGCGTTCGCCCTCGCCCAGGCGCTCGGCATGACGGTGGAGGAGCTGTTCGGGCCCGCGGACCTGGCGCCGCCGGTCGCGGCC
>NZ_JBARCR010000564.1:0-1703 GCF_049794275.1 Trebonia sp. | reverse complement strand
CATCAGTACGGGTACTCAACCAAGCCGGGGCGCATGCGCTCAGGGCGCACCAAGGCTCTGTTGCGTTGCTCGATCGCGGCCGTCGGGAGACTGGTTCCGTGACGTCGTCTGGCTCATCTTCGGTGTTCGCTGGCTTCCGGTTCCCGCCTGGGGTGATCTCGGTCGCGGTTCGCTGGTACCTGCGGTACGGCCTGTCTTACCGTGACGTCGAGGAACTGCTGGCCGAGCGCGGTGTCACCGTTGATCACGTGACCATCTACCGGTGGGTGCAGCGCTTCACCCCCGAGTTCATCGAAGCTGCCAGGCCGTGCCGCCATGCCCCCGGTGACCGGTGGTTCGTCGATGAGACGTACGTGAAGGTATCGGGCCGCTGGACGTACCTGTACCGGGCAATCGACCAGCATGGGCAGGTCATCGACGTCCTGCTGTCGATGAGGCGTGACCTGGCAGCCGCCCGGCGCTTCTTCGCCCGGGTCATGCGGGCTGGCGTGATCCCGGTCGAGGTCACCACCGACCGGGCCCCCGCCTATCCGCGGGTTCTGGATGAGCTGATCCCTTCAGCGCTGCACATCGTGGAGCGATACGCCAACAACCCAGTCGAGGCAGATCACGGGCGGCTCAAAGCCCGGCTCCGGCCGATGCGAGGGCTGAAGCGGCGCCGCTCAGCGCGGATTCTCGCCGCCGGTCACGCCTTCGTCCAGAACCTGCACCGCGGCCACTACGACATCGCCACCCACGTCCCCGCCCGTCACCAGCTCCGCACTGCCTTCGACGAGCTCGCCGTAACGATCTGACGGGCCGTCAGGTCAGCGCTCCAGCTTGCCCAGGAATCGCCCAACGCAACAGCGCCTCCGCAGACGGTCAGGCACGCAGGGAGTCACCCAGCGCCACCAGCATCGATACCTGAAAACCGATACTCACAGGCACGCAGCGGGCACGCCCCTTTGCGGTCGCGGTCGACAGCTGGCCCCGTTGCCGCCTGCACCTTGGAGGGGATGGCCTGCGTCCGGTCCGGGAAGGCTCCGGCCTGGCCCTTGGTTTCTGACCGGAGGGGGTGCAGAGGCTCCGACGCTCAAGGGGTAAGGATCTTCGGGTGCCTCTTGACGGTGGAGGGGCACCCCCCGGACACTGAGCGGGCCGTCCCCGGATCTCGGCCGACCCTTGGCTGCGCCGGAGCGGGCTGTTACGACCTGCTGTTTCCCATCTGGAGCCTGCCGAAGCTAGCACTCCGCTCTGAGCCGGTCGATCTCCCGGGCCTGCTCGCGGAGCTGCCCATATTCGGGCTGCTCGCGGAAACGGGGCAGCACCAAGCGGATCGCGTCCGCGCGATCATCGGCGATACCCGCCATGATCAGTGTGTCGACTGTTTCCAGTCCGCCCGGTCCCAGGTGGGCGGGCACATGCGTTGCTTCCCCCCGTTCCCATGCCTGTAGGTCTGCTAGCCGCTGCCCGTATTCCATGATCCTGTTACAGGGACCATCGCTCTCGCTGGTGACGGGGTTCTTGCTAAAGGTGAACTGGACCAGCCGGATCTCGCAGAGCCTCGCGACCAGCTCGAGCAGGAACCCTTCGATCGCCGCCTGATGATCACGCTCGAACGCGCTGATGATCTGCTCGTAATCCTCGGGCCGGTCAGCTCGGAGGAAGACACGCACCCATCGCTCCCCCGGCTCGATTTCCGGGTCGTCGCCATAGCGCAGCAG
>NZ_JBARCR010000563.1:0-4484 GCF_049794275.1 Trebonia sp. | reverse complement strand
TAGCTGCCGCTGTCGCCTACCTGGTCGTTGGTGTACACCTGCCAGCTGACCCCGGCGGCCTGCAGCAGCTCGGGATAGGTCGTCACCACCGGCGTCCCGGCGTCCGGCCCGAAGTGCACCTCGTAGTCGCCCGGATTGCTGATAAGGCCCGACGACGTCCCCGTCCAGAAGTACATCCGGTTGGGGCTGGTGGGCGCCATGATCGCCTGGTGATAGCCATCGCAGATGGTGAAGGCGTCGGCCACCGCGTACTGGAACGGGATCTCGTTCCTGGTGAAGTAGCCCATCGTCTCTTCGGTCTTGGCCGGAACCCAGTTGTTCCACTGCCCGCCGTTCCATGCCTCGTGGTCGCCGGGCCACCCGTGGTCGAGGTCGCCGTCGGTCTGGTCGGTGAGGTTGTAAGGGAGCAGGTAACCCAGGTCGGTGCGCGTCTTGTCGGGCTGCTGGAAGATGCCGGTCCCGTTCTGGTACCTGAGAGCCTGCTTGTCGCCGAAGCCGCGAACGCCGCGCAGTGTGCCGAAGTAGTGGTCGAAGGACCGGTTCTCCTGCATGAGGATCACGACGTGCTGCACGTCGGCGATGGTCCCGGTCCACCCGCTGGGCAGGGTCGGCTTGGCCGCCGCCGAACTGCCGCCTCCCCCAGCGGCTGCCGTGCAACCGGTGGCGCCGATAGCCGCGGCCGCGCCTAGCCCGGTGTACTGCAGGAAGCGGCGCCGGCTGACACCGGGGCTGCTCATGCTAGCCGTCGACGCCGGCGGCGCCGTCGGTCTGCTCGCGCAGGATGTCCGCGTGGCCGACGTGCCGGGCGGTCTCCTCGATCATGTGCACGTAGATCCAGCGCAGCGACACCTGACCCAGCCGCCGCTGCGGCACGGTGTCGTCGAGAGCGAACCGCGCGGCGGTCTGCCGCGACTCTTCGCAGGCGCGCCGGTATTCCGCCGCCAGCGACGCGACCGTCTCGTCGTCGGCCAGCTCCCAGCTGTCGTCGCCGCCGCCGACGTTGGGACCGATCTCGGCCTTGGGCCGTCCGGCCAGCACCCGCTGGAACCAGCCACGCTCCACCCCGGTCATGTGCTTGACCAGGCCGGCCAGCGTCGTCTTCGACGGCACGCGGCGGTGCCGGGCCTCCTGCTCAGAGACACCAGAGACCTTGCGGACAAGCACCTCGCGGTGAAAGTCGAGGAACGCTTCAAGCACTTCCCGCTCGGTCCCGGCGGCGACCAGCTCGTCGGGGGCAAGAGGCGGGGCCGGCCGCGGAGTCGTCACGGCGTCTCCCGGCCCGCGGACCGCCACGCCAGGATGGACAGGCGGGACACCGCGGACAGGATCGAGCCGGCGCTCGCGAACGAGCCGACCGAGCAGATGCAGGCGAACGAGGCGACCGAGCCGATCGACAGGACCGACCCCGCGGAGCCGATGCTCAGGATCGAGCCGGAGGAGCCGATCGACAGGATCGACCCGCTGGACCCGATGCTCAGGATCGAGCCAGCGGAACCACCCGACCGCCCTGACTTACCTTTGATCCCCATGCCGCGATTCTCGCATCCCGGTGTCCATCTCGGGGATTCCGTTCGTCGTCCGAGTGGACGAGCCGAAAGGGCGGCTCGAGAACGTTCACCGGATGGAGAAGCGATGGTTTACCCACTGTCGTATCAGCTGTACGAGTACGAGCGCGGCCTTACCGCCGCCGAGCAGCGGGCCGCGGACGTACGCGCGGGTCAGACTGCCGCCGCACTGCGGGACCTGCGGGCCTGCCTCGGGCGCGGCTTCCGGCTGAGGCACCGCGTGCGGCCCGCCCGCGGGGCGCCGGACACGGTTACGGCTCCGGTACGGTTCCTGTCAAGTGCCCGGTAGAGGAGGGGCCATGCGTTACATCCTGATCCACGCTGCTGACCCGGAGCTGGCCTCGAAGTGGGATGACGAGGCCCAGGCCTCGTTCTCCTCGTGGATCGAGGAGACGATCCGCTCCGGGGTCAACCTCCAGGGGAGCCGCCTGCGGCCGACGACGGATGCCACCACGGTCAAGATCCGGGACGGCGAGCTCATCATCACCGACGGGCCGTTCGTGGAGACCAAGGAGCAGGTGGCCGGCTACGACCTGCTCGAGTGCGCCAGCGTGGACGAGGCGGTGCGGTGGGCCAGCAGGCACCCCAGCTCCTGGGTGGGTGCGATCGAGGTGCGCGCGCTGCCGGAGCGCGCTCCGGCAGCGCCGCTGCCCGAGCCTGGTGAGGGCAAGATCCAGTACCTGATGCTCGTCTGCACCGACCCCGCGGTCGACGCCAGGGAGTTTGACCGCATCGAACCGGTCGATCCCTGGGTAGCCGACACGGACGGCCGGGGCATACGCCTGTATGGCAGCGAACTGGAGCCGCCGGGCAGCGCCCGCACGGTCCGGGTGAGGGACTCCCGCGCCATCGTGACCGACGGCCCGTTCGCCGAGACGAAGGAGCAAATCGCCGGATTCGACGTGCTCGAATGCGCGGACCTCGACGAAGCCATCGAGGTCGCGCGCAGGCACCCGATGGCCCGTCTCGGCGTCCTGGAGGTGAGGCCGTTCTGGCCGTTCGAGGAGGACTAGCCGGACCCGGCGGCCAGCCCGCGGAACCGGCAGCCGGCGCGGACGAGGCACCGGCCGCGGCCACCGCGACCAGCGTCGTGGGGACGGTCGTGGCCGATGTCTTCCGGCAGGAATGGGGCCGCATCACCGCGGCGCTGATCCACCAGACGGGTGACTGGGACCTGGCCGAGGAATGCGCCCAGGACGCCTTTGCCCAGGCGCTGCGCCGCTGGCCGCGCGACGGCGTGCCGAACCGGCCGGGGGCGTGGCTGATGACGGTGGCCCGCAACGCGGCCATCGACCGCCTGCGGCGCAGCAGCACCTACCGGGCCAAGGTCGAGGAGCTGGCCGTGATGGCAACCAGAGAGACGGGAACGGACGGCCGGGAGCCGGACGCCGACGACGGCGCCGTCCCGGATGAACGGCTCCGGCTGATCTTCACCTGCTGCCATCCCGCGCTGGCGATGGAAGCGCGGGTCGCGCTGACGCTCCGCACCCTGACCGGGCTGAGCACCGCCGAGATCGCTCGTGCCTTCCTGGTGCCGGAGGCCACGATGGCCAAGCGGCTCACGCGGGCCAAGCACAAGATCGCTAACGCGCGTATCCCCTACCGGGTGCCGCCGGCCGACGCCCTGCCGGAACGGGTGCCAGGCGTCCTCGCGGTGCTCTACCTGGTTTTCAACGAGGGGTATTCGGCCAGTGCCGGAGAAAACCTCATCCGGCGAGACCTCTGCGATCAGGCCGTTGCCCTGGCTCAGGTCCTGGCTGAGCTCCTGCCGGGGGAACCTGAGGCCAAGGGATTGCTCGCCCTCATGCTGTACCAGCGCTCACGGCAGACGGCGCGAGTGAATGATCGCGGGGACCTGGTCACCCTCGAGGAGCAGGACCGCGGCCGCTGGGATCAGGTCCAGATAGGCCTCGCCCGCGGGCATCTCGAAGAGGCTCTCGCCGCCCGGCGGCCCGGCCAGTACCAGCTCCAGGCGGCCATCGCCGGCTGCCACGCCGCCGCCCCGACGGCGCAGGCCACCGACTGGCCGAGGATCGCCCGGCTCTACCAGTACCTGGCCGACATGACCGGCTCGCCGGTGATCGAACTGAACCGCGCGGTCGCGGTGGCCATGGCCGACGGCCCCGCCGCGGGACTGGCGATACTGCGGCGCCTGGAGGCCGACGACGCCCTCGCCGGCTACTACCTGCTGCCCGCGACCAGGGCCGACTTCCTGCGCCGCCTTGGCAGGAACGAAGAAGCCGCCAGCGCCTACGAGGAGGCGGCAGCCCTCGCTGGCACCGGCCCCGAGCGGCGGTTCCTGAACGCGCGGCTGGCAGAAGTCAGATCGCAGGGACAGCAGCGCGGGTGAATCGCGGTACTGATCAGTCCCGGGCGGTTTCCAGCGGCGGGAACGTGAGGGTGAACGCCGACCCGGCCGGCCCGGTCCGCACCTCGACGGTGCCTTCGTTCGCCTGGGCGACGCTGCCGACGATGGCCAGCCCCAGCCCCGCGCCCGGCATTCCCCGCGCGTCCGGCGCCCGGTAGAAGCGCTCGAAGATATGCGGGAGATCCTCGTCCGCGATGCCCGGCCCGCGATCGCTGACCACCACCCGGCCGT
Source organism: Trebonia sp. (assembly GCF_049794275.1). Lineage (NCBI taxonomy): Bacteria > Bacillati > Actinomycetota > Actinomycetes > Streptosporangiales > Treboniaceae > Trebonia > Trebonia sp. Next base: position 320 of record NZ_JBARCR010000563.1, on the reverse strand, counting down.
CCTCGACGACTACGCGGACCGCGACGCCTTGCGGACTCCACTTGACGGCGTTGTCGATCAGGTTGCCGACGGCGTGATCGACCGCGGCGGGGTCGACGTGCACCAGGCACGGGCTCAGCTCGGCCTCGATGACCGCGTGCGGGCCTCGCTGGCGCAGGCGGTGCACCGCCTGGCCGGTGAGCAGGTCCAGCCGCACGGTCTCGCGATGCGGTGCAGACTCGTGGTAGCGGGCGAGGTCGAGCAGGTCGGTGATCAGCTGGTCGAGCTCGCCGGCCTGCTCCCGTGCCGCCCGCACCAGGCCGGGCGCCTCCGGGTCGGCC
>NZ_JBARCR010000562.1:0-1906 GCF_049794275.1 Trebonia sp. | reverse complement strand
CCGAGCCGGTCGCGCTCGCCACCGAGGCCACCCGCCGCGGCTGCGAGCTTGTCGTGGTCGGCGCGCCCGGCTCGCCGCTGCACGAGCTGGCGCAGCGAGCCAGGGGCACGTTCATCCCGGTGGACTCCGGCGGGCCTGTCAGGTCCACGCCGTGGGCGCTGACGGTGCCGCTGCTGGTGGTCGGCTCCAGGCTCGGCGTGGCGCGCGTCGAGGACGACACGTACGAGGCCGCGGCGACCGCGATGGAGGACATCTCGCACCAGTGCCGCCCGGCCAGCGAATCGTTCGTCAACCCGGGCAAGTCGCTCGCGCTCGACCTGGCCGGGCGGCTCCCGATGGTCTGGGGCGGGTCGCTGGTGGCCGCGGCCGCCGCGCGGCGGTTCGCGTCGCAGCTCGCCGCGAACGCGAAATACCCGGCGATCTTCGGCGCGCTGCCCGCGGCCGGATACGACCAGGTGGCGACCCTCGACGGGCCGTTCGTGCCCGCGCCTGAACCGGAGTTCCCCGCGGCGGAGGATTTGACTGACGCCGCGTTCGACGAGTTCTCAGACGACGATGCTGGCCTGGACGACGACGCGGCGGACGGCCCGATGCTCCGGCTCGTGCTGCTCGCCGACCCCGCCGGGGAGCACCCGTCCGTCACGCGGGTGCGGACGGCGGCGGTGTCGCTGGCCGAGGGGCGCGGCGCCGAGGTCTCTGAGATCGCGATGGACGGGGACACCCCGCTGCTGCGGCTGGCTTCGGCCGTGCAGCTGCTGGACTACGCCTCGGTGTACCTCGGGATCGCGTGCGGGATCGACCCGCTCGCGATCGCGGCGATCAAGGACCTGCGCGACCTCGCGGAACGTTCGGTGTAGCTCGCCGATGAAGGCCGTCATCGCCGCGCTCGCGGTCAACCTGGGAATCGCGATCACCAAGTTCGCCGCGTTTCTCGTCACGGGCTCCGCGTCGATGCTCGCCGAGTCCGTGCACTCGGTCGCCGACACCGGCAACGAGCTGCTCCTGCTGATCGGCAGCGGCAGGTCGCGGCGCGCGCGGACCGAGCTGCACCCGTTCGGGTTCGGCCGGGAGCGGTACTTCTACGCCTTCGTGGTGGCGGTCCTGCTGTTCACCGTCGGCGCGGTCTTCTCCATCTACGACGGGGTGCACAAGATTCTGTCGCCCGAAGAGGTGCGAGTGCCGGCGGTTGCGTTCGTCGTGCTCGCCGTGTGCGCCGTGCTCGAGTCGTTCTCGCTGCGCACCGCGGTCAGGGAAGCGAACAAGGAGCGCGGGCGGCAGGGCTGGCGGGGCTTCGTGCACGCCACGAAGTCACCGGAACTGCCCGTCGTCCTGCTCGAGGACCTGGCCGCGCTGCTCGGCCTCGGGTTCGCGTTTCTCGGCGTACTGCTGTCCGTGGTGACCGGCAACGGCGCGTGGGACGGCGCGGGCTCGGTGGCGGTGGGCGTCTTGCTTGCCTGCGCGGCGTTCGTGGTCGGCTTCGAGACGAAGAGCCTGCTGCTCGGCGAGTCGGCGAACGCGGAGATGTCGGCCTCGATTGTCCGGGCCCTGGAGGACGGCCCCGAGGGTTTCCAGGTGATTCACCTGCGGACCTCCCACGTCGGCCCGGACTCGCTCCTGGTGGCCGCGAAGGTCGCGGTGCCGGGGTCGCTGCCGGCGGCGGACCTGGTGACCAGGATCGACGCCGCGGAACGGCGGGTGCGTGACGCGGTGCCCATCGCGGAGACGATCTACCTGGAGCCCGATATCTTCTCCCCGGCCAGGGAAGACGCCACCGACCCGTCCATCCAGGTGGTGCACCGCAGCCGGCTGCCGCGCCGCCCCCGCCGCCCGTCTGACGGCCCGCCGCCCGTCTAATACCGCGATCGCCGCTCCCGCGGATCGGGTCGCCGCGGCTGCTAGCCGAGCG
>NZ_JBARCR010000561.1:0-3509 GCF_049794275.1 Trebonia sp. | reverse complement strand
CCGCTGACGCTGGTCATTCTGTTCGTGATGACGCTCGTGGTGCTGTCCTACCGCGAGGTCGTCATGGTGTACATCAGGCCGGGCGGCTCCTATGTCGTCGCGCGGGAGAACTTCGGTCCGCGGATAGCCCAGGTCTGCGCGGTGGCGCTGCTGATCGACTACGTGGTGACCGTCGCCGTCCAGATCGCGGCCGGCACCGCCGCCGTCGCGTCCGCCTTCCCTGCTGTCGGCCCGTACAAGCTGGAGATCTGCGTCGGGGTCGTGCTCCTGATGTGCTACGGCAACCTGCGCGGCCTCAAGGAGGCGGGCCGGTCCTTCGCCATCCCCACCTACCTATTCGCTGGCTCGGTCATCTTGATGATCGTGGTCGGCCTGATCCGCGAGGCCCTCGGCCAGCTCCACCCGTATGACCCGGCCACCATGCACGGCACCTACATGCTCGGCTCGAGCACCTCGGGGATCATCAGCGTGGTCATGATCTTCACGCTGCTGCGCGCGTTCGCCAACGGCGGCGCGTCGCTCACCGGCATCGAGGCGGTGAGCGACGCGGTCGGCGCGTTCCGCCCGCCGGAGGGAATCAACGCCCGCCGGGTGCTGGTCGCCGAGGGCATCATCCTCGGCACGCTGGTAGCCGGCATCGGCTGGCTCGCGCACATCACGCACGCAACGCCGTACACAGCGGGCTACCCGACAGTGCTGGCCCAGGAGGCGCAGAAGGTCTTCGGCTCCGCCTTCATCGGCCAGTCGCTGTTCTACCTGGTGCAGGTCGCCACGATGCTGATCCTCTACACCGGCGGCAACACCAGCTTCAACGGCTTCCCGTTCCTGACCAGCTACGTGGCTGGCGACTCCTTCCTGCCCCGCTGGCTGCTCAAGCGCGGCCACCGGCTGGTGTTCTCCAACGCGATCATCCTGCTGACGATCACCTCGGTGGCGCTGCTGATCATCAAGGACGCGGACGTCAACAACCTGGTGCCGCTGTACGCGATCGGCGTGTTCACCGCGTTCACGATGGCCGGCTTCGGCATGGCCAAGTACCATCACACGCGCCGCGAACAGGGCTGGCGCTACAAGTTCGCGATCAACTTCTCGGCAGGCGCACTGAGCCTGGTCGTCGTGCTCATCTTCGCGGTCGTGAAGTTCACCGAGGGCGCCTGGGTGGTGCTCGTGCTGTTCGCCATCCTGGTCCCCGCGCTGATCCGGCTGAATACCGAGTACCGCGCGGAGGCCGAGGTGCTCGAGACGGTCACCGGCGAGCAGCCGCCGCCGCCTCCGCACTACTCCCGGCGGGTCGTCTTCGTCTTCGTGGACAGCTTCGACCTCGCCACGCTCGCCGCGCTGCGGTACGCGCGGTCGCTGCGGCCGACCTCGATCCGCGCCGTGCACTTCGTCATCGACAGCCTGCGGGCCGAGCGACTGCGGGAGAAGTGGACCAGGGCGGACCGCGGCGTGGCGCTTGACTTCATCGACTGCCCGGACCGCAGGCTGATCAAGGCGGCAAGCGACCTGGTGGAGCGCGAGATCCAGGACCCGGGCACGCACGTCACGGTGATCTTGCCGCGGCGCAGCTACTCGCCGCTGCTCGGCCGCCTGCTGCACGACCGCACCGCGGACAAGATCGCCGCGGTGGTCAGCCGCATCCCGCGGTCGGCCGCCACGATCGTGCCTTACGACGTGCCGAGCCGGGTGGAGGTGCTGCAAAGCCGCCAGGCAGCGGTGAAGGCGGCGAAGGCAGGCAAGGCAGCGACGCCGGTGGAGGCGCCCCGGCCGGCGGAATCGGTCAAATCGCTCGACGGCCAGGCGGCCATCGCCGCCGAGCTCGCGCGCCAGGCGGACGTCGTAAGCCAGCACGCCCTGCCCGACGGTAAGCCGCGCAGGCAGCAGGGCCAGCGCGGGCCGTCCAAGGGCACCACCCCGATCGGGTCGGTCACCACGCCGCGCAAGGTCACGGTGGAGGGCAAGGTCCGCGTCATCGAGATCCGGCCGGTGGAGCACAACTCGGTGCTCGCCGTGGAGATCCACGACCCGACGGGCAACCTCACCGCGATGTTCTACGGCCGCTCGAACATCCCTGGCCTGATCTGCGGTTCCCGCGTCAGGCTGCAGGGATCGGCGGGCATCCGCGACGGCCAGCCGGTCATGATCAACCCCGCGTACGAACTGGTCTCCGCCGTCGAGGAGGAGTAGCGCTCAGTCCGCCGACTCCCTCGCCACTAGCTGGTACGCCGGGTTGATCATGACCGGGCCGTCTTCCCTGACGGACACCTTGCCCTGGAGCCGCAGCCGCGCGCCGGGCTCGACACCGGGGATGTGGGTACGGCCGTAGAACATGGCCGTCAGTTCTCCGGTGGCGTCGGCGACCGTGCACTCGAAGACGCAGTTCTGCTCGACGGGGCGGATCTCGACCGACCGCACCCGGCCCTCGACGATCGCCTTCCCCGGCGCGGTGAGCGCGCCGATGGGCGTGACCCCGGCGGGCGGAGCGGGGGGTTGCGCCCCGTTCCCGTCCTGCCGCACCCCGGCGGCAGCGGTGGTCGCGCTCTTTTCCTTTGTCCGAACGGACCCGGCCCTCTCCGCACCGTCACCGTCCGCCGCGACGCGGGCGGCCTGCCTCGCGTGCAGCACCTGGACGCGGCTGGGCACGTCGAAGGGGATGATCGTGGCGGCGGAGTTCGGCACCTGGCTCACCACCGCGGCTATCTTGTCCGCCGTGCGGTCGTGCAGCAGGCGGCCGAGCAGCGGCGAGTAGCTGCGCCGCGGCAGCACGACGGTGACGTTCGTGCTCTTCTGCGCGGCTTCGTGGCTGACGAGCTCCACCGCTGCGCGCAGCAGCCTGCGATCCGGGGTATCGATCATCTCGAGCGGGATGTCCTGCCCGAACCGCACCCAGTCCTCCCGCAGCGTCTCGGCCTGGGTGCTGTCGATGACGAAGTGGACGGCGCGCATCGAGGTCGGCCGCAGGCCGCGCGCGTACCTGATCGCGGCGAACGTCGCCAGGTCCACGCTGTCCACGAAGATGAGCACGACCCGGCGGCTGTAGTTCGGCTGCCGCGCCGGGATGCCCGCCGCCCGGCGGTCGCCGATGTTCTCCAGCACCTCGGCCTCCATCCGGTACTCCCTGTTGAGCCGGATGAGGAGGAACACCAGGGTCGGGAAGATGATCACGATCACCCAGGCGCCCTCGGTGAACTTCACGACCGCGAAGATGACAACCACGATCGCGGTGTAGATCGCCGCGGTCCTGTTGATGACGAGCCGCCGCCGCCAGCCGGTCTCCTTTACCCGCTTGTGGTACCTGGCCATACCGAAGCCGGCGATCGAGAACCCGGTGAATACGCCGATCGCGTAGAACGGGACCAGTCCGTTGACCTGGGCCTTCGTCGCGACCAGCAGGATCAGCGACACCACGGTGAGCACGATGATGCCGTTGGACAGCGCCAGCCGGTGGCCGCGCTTGGTCAGCCAGCGGGGCAGGAACGAGTCGCCGGCGACGAAGCTGGCCAGGAACG
>NZ_JBARCR010000560.1:0-2223 GCF_049794275.1 Trebonia sp. | reverse complement strand
GTGCGGGCTGCCGCTGGACGCCGCCGGGCACGTCTGCCCGCGGCAGAACGGCCACCGGGCCGGCAATGCCGGATAACGCCGCGACCGCCGGCCTGGATATCCCGGACGGCGAACGTGCCGCGCTCGAGCTGCTCGAGCGCGGCGCCCTGGAGGTAGAAGGCCGCCTCGTCGGCGCGTCCAACGCCACCCTGTACTGCACGATCAAGGGCGGGGGCGCCGAGGCGAACTGCGTGTACAAGCCGGTCGCGGGTGAGCGGCCGCTATGGGACTTCCCGACCGGGACGCTCGCGGGCCGGGAGGTCGCCGCCTACGCGGTGTCCCGGGCCGCGGGCTGGAACGTGGCGCCGCCGACCGTGATGCGCGACGGGCCATTCGGCCCGGGCATGTGCCAGCTGTGGATCGACCTGGACCCCGAGGTGGACCTGGTCGCGCTGTCCCGCCGCAGCGACCACGCAGGGCTGCGCGAGATGGCGGTGTTCGACGCGGTCGTCAACAACGCCGACAGGAAGATCGGCCACCTGCTGCCGGTCACCGACGGCCACCTCTACGGCTGCGACCACGGGGTCTGCTTCGCCGAGGAGTACAAGCTGCGCACTGTGCTCTGGCAGTGGCGCGGCAAGGCGCTACCGCGGCGCTCGGTCGAGGCCCTCCGCCGCCTCGCCGACGACATGGCCGCCGGCTGGCTGGCCGACGAACTGTCCAAGCACCTGACCAGGCGCGAGATCAACGCCACCAGGTCCCGGGTGGCCAAGCTGCTCAAGCACCCCACGTACCCGTACCCGTCAGAGGACTGGCCCGCCATCCCCTGGCCCCCGGTGTGACCCCGACGTGCTGGGCGGGGATTGCGCGGCTGGCCCGGGTGCTGTTTGCTTAACCTGAGCGCCGGCGAGCAAGGCCGGGTCGGATAACCGCCGTACGCAGGAGGAGCCCGATGGCTACGGTGGCCAGCGAGACCGCTCCCGGAACGCGGCATCCGCTGGCCCAGCGCTTGCGCGCGGCGGCGCTCGGACCGCACGGCGGGGGGACGACCCGGCGCCGGGCATCGGACGTGTTCCGGCTCGGGTTGGCGATCGTCGTGGTGGCGGTGTCCGTCCCGGTCATGCAGGCCAACTCGGCCGCCGAACTGCGCATCGTCCGGTTCATGCACCCGCCGCCGGCGGCGATCAGCTGGCTCGTCACGTCCGTCTTCTGGCTCGGATCGGCAGGGGTCATCGGGCTTCTCGTTATCGTCGGGCTCCTCGTCCCGCGGCTGACCGCCATCCGGTGGACCGCAGTGGCCGCCGTGCTGACCGTGGCTGTCTGCGCCCTGCTCAGCGTGGTTCTCGGCCCGGCGGGCGGGCGGCCGCCGGCCGAGGAGCTAGCCGGAGTGAACACCGGTTACCCGGTCACCGAGCTCGCGGTCACCATCGCCATGGCGGCGACCGCAGTTCCCTACCTGAGCCGTCCGTTGCACCGGACGGTCTCGTTCCTGATCACCCTCGCCGTCTTGGCCGCGATCTGCGCCGGGCAAGCCCTCCCGGTCAACGCGATCTCCAGCGTGGCGCTGGGGTGGGGCGTGGCCGCGGCCCTGCACCTGGTCACGGGATCCCCGGTGGGCCTGCTTTCGTCAGCGGAGGTCACGGACTGGATCGCGGACCTGAAGGTCGCGGTCGGCGATATCACGCGGGCGCCCCGCCAGGTCTGGGGAGTTGAGCGGTTCGCCGGCCGGGATCCGGCGGGCAGCCAGATCGAGCTGTCGGTCTACGGCCGCGACGCGTCCGATGCCCGCGTGCTGGCCAAAGTGTGGCGCTTTGCCGTCTACCGGGATTCGGGACCCACCCTGATCCTGGACCGCCTCCAGCAAGTCGAGCACGAGGCCTACCTCACCCTGATGGCCGAACGCGCCGGCGTCCTGGTGCCCGACGTGCTCGCCGCCGGCCAGTTCGGGCCCAGCGGGGACGCGGCACTGGTGACCAGGGTGCCCGACGGGCCGGTCCTGGCGCAGGCCACGGAAACCGACCTCACTGACCGCACGCTGGATGAGATCCTGCTGGCCGTGTTGCGGATGCGCGCCACCGGGATAGCCCACGGGGCGCTTGGCGCCGACACGATCGTCATCTCCGAGCAGGGCGTCTGCATCCGGGACTTCCGCCGGGCGACCGCCTCGGCCCCGGCCAGCCGCGTGGACACCGACCTGGCGGCCGTACTGGCAGCGGTCGCCGTGCGGGTCGGCCCGGAGCGTAC
>NZ_JBARCR010000559.1:0-2103 GCF_049794275.1 Trebonia sp. | reverse complement strand
GTGGGCACAGGGGGAATCGGTACCGAAACGGCCTCGGCCGGCCCGTCTGGCTGCCCTGCGTGGCCTACGCTCAACCCATGATGCGGCCCGCGAGCAAGCATGAACGTGCCCTTCCGGCCATGCTGGCCGCTCCCGGCGTCCAGCTTGGCTTCGGCCTGGCTGCCCTGCTGGCCACCGCCGGTGCCGTGCGCCACGACCGCGTGGGCCCACGGGAAGTCAGGGCATTCCGCGCAGTCAACGGCCTGCCCGATTCGGTCTACCTGCCCGCCTGGGCCGTCATGCAGCTGGGCGCGTTCGGTGCCATCCCGGCGTCGGCCGCGGCGGCCTGGCTGGCCGGAGACGGGGAGCTGGCAGCCCGCCTCCTGATCGGCGGCACTGGCACCTGGGCGCTGGCCAAAGCGGTCAAGCGGATAGTGCGGCGGCCCCGGCCGGTGACCCTGCTTCCGGGCATCCGCCGTCGCGGCCGCGACGCCAGCGGCCTCGGATACCTGTCCGGGCACGCGGGCGTGGCCGTCGTCCTTGGCGTGGCTGCCCTGCCCCGTCTCGGCCCGGGCGGCCGCGCCCTCACCCTGACCGCCATCCCCCTGGTGGGACTGAGCCGTGTCTACGTCGGCGCCCATTTTCCGCTCGACATCGCAGGCGGGGCGGCACTGGGCCTCGCCGTTAACGCCACGGCAGGCACCGCGGTCAGGAGGTACTCCACCCGGCATCGTGGCTAACTCGCAGACCAGCCCGTAGCCGCGGTACCTGGGTCGCAGAGCGATGCTCGCTCATGCAGGTCGGCTTCATCCACCTATCCGTTGGCAGGGCCCGCGGCCTCCGTACCGACCGCGGCCAGCTACTGAGTTGCGTGCCGGGATCCGTGAATACCCGCCCGTCCCCGCTTGTGCTGAGCAGCTCGCGCACCCGTAAGCCGGACACGCTGAGCCGCCTGGGCATCGCGGGCGTCGCCGTTATGACGCGCTGGTGGCGCTGGCCGCCAAGGAGCACGGGGCAGCCCTCGCGACCCGGGACGCGCGGGCACGCGGCACCTATGACGCAATGGACGTGGCGGTGATCGTCGTAACCTGACCGGACCGACGGTCTGCCGCAGGAACGCCTTGCGGATCTCGGTGACCGCGATGATCGACAGTGCTACGGCTGCGCACAGGAGCCACTGATCTACGTCGAGCGCGGTGGTCTTCAGGATCGCCTGGCACGGCGCCAGGACGGTTGCCATGACGAGCAGGAAAAGGGAGGCCCCGGTCGTCACGATGCACGTCCGGTCGGCGAACGTGCTGAGGGAGAACACCGAGTCCCGCCGGTCCCTCGACTCGAGCGAGAAGAACAGGTTAAACAGCGAGAACACGACCACGCCCATGGTTCGCGCGATGGCGAGCGTGTGCGCCTGTTCCGCCCAGCTGACCACGCTCAGCGTGCCGATCGCCATCACCAGCCCGACCGAGACGAGCCAGGCGAGGACCCCCCCGGTCAGGATCGGCTGGCCGGGCGGCCGGGGGCGGCGTTCCATCAGCCCTGCGACAAGCCTGCTGTAGCCGAGCCCGATGGACTGGATCGTGACGGTGGTGAAGGCCACCCACAAGACCTGCAGCGGAAGGAGCGGCTCGCCGTGGGCGATGTCGAAGATGCTGGCGCCAAGGAAGGTGATGATGAAGCCGAACATGCATCCCATCTCGAACCGGATGTACCGGACCAGGTTGTCATACAGCCCGCGGCCGATTTCCACCGCTTTGGTGATCGTGGAGAAGTTGTCGTCGGTCAGCACCATCACCGCGGCCTGCTTGGCCACCTCGGTCCCGGTGCCCATCGCGATCCCGATGTCGGCCTTCTTCAGCGCGGGCGCGTCGTTGACGCCGTCGCCGGTCATGGCGACGATCTGGCCTTCGCGCTTGAGCAGGTCCACCAGGCGGACCTTGTGCTCTGGAGTGACGCGGGCGATCACGCCGACATCGGCGATCGCCTCCATCGCCTCGTCTTCGGTCATCGCGCCGAACTCCGCCCCGCTGATGACCTTGCCATCGATGCCAAGCTGGCGGGCGATCGCGGCCGCGGTAACCGCGTGATCACCGGTGATCATGCGGACCTCGATCCCGGCGGACTTCG
>NZ_JBARCR010000558.1:0-6060 GCF_049794275.1 Trebonia sp. | reverse complement strand
TCAGCCAGGACCTGATGGTGACCGAGTCGATGGGCCCGATCTACGACCGCACCCAGGAGCAGCTCGGCTCCACCGACAAGGCCATCAGCCGGATGCGGCACCTCCTCATCTCCGCCGCCAAGGACCTAGCCGAAGGCAAGGAACCGCCCGCCCTCGGCGCCGGCCTGGACTTCGCCTCCATCCGCGGCGCCGAGAAGATCCTCGAACCCGGCGAAGACTGGCGGGATCTCGGCACCGACGACGACCCGGTCGTCCGCGAAGCCCTCAGCGCTACCACCGGCGAGCAGCTGACCGACATGGTTGACTGACCGGCCCGGCACCGCGCCCCAGCCCGCGGGTAACTCCTGAGCCGCGATGCTCGGAGCGCGGTCGCCGAGCCGCTCGACCATCGTTCTGACGAGCTCCTTGCGCGCCTGAAGGAGCTCGTCCTTCGGCATGCCCCGGGTGAGCCGCTTGGTCGACTGCGGGAACATCGTCGGCCAGAACGTGATCGCGATGAACGCCACCGTCAGAACGTGCGGGTCGATATCAGGGGCGATCTCGCCCCGCTCCTGCGCGGCGCGGATCGCGAGCAAGTCTCCTGGCACCGTGTCCTTCGGATACGGCGCGTTGTCCGCCCCGCCGTCCAGTGCCTCCCACATGAGCATTCGCGCCCACTGCTGCCATCGCGGCGTCATCGCGACGTCGATGTTAGAGAGCAGCCGGTCGACAAGCGGCTCGTCGGTGACACCGCGCACGAAGTCGTCGAAGTGCTGTGAACGCAGCCGCTCGCGCACCGCGTCATACAGGCCCCGCTTGCTGCCGAAGTGGTAGTAGAGCGACCGCGGGCTCACGTCCGCCCTGTTCACGATCCGCTCGACGCGCGCGCCGGCGAAACCGTGTTTCGCGAATTCGCGCATCGCGGCGTCCAGTATCCGCTCGGCTGCCGCGGGCGGCATTTTGCCGCTTTTCGATGTGCCCCGGTGCTGGCCCACCAGCCCATAATAGAGCGGACAGACGTGGCCTCAGGCGGGGCGGCCTCGCCGGCTACGCGCCGATGTAGCTCATGACGTGCTTGATGCGCGTGTAGTCCTCAAAGCCGTACATCGACAAGTCCTTGCCGTACCCCGAATGCTTGAAGCCGCCGTGCGGCATCTCGGCGACGATCGGGATGTGCGTGTTGATCCACACCGCGCCGAAGTCCAGGCGCTTGGCCATCCGCATCGCGCGGCCGTGGTCCTTCGTCCAGACGCTCGACGCCAGGCCGTAGCGCACGCCGTTGGCCCAGCGGACCGCCTCGTCCTCGTCGCTGAAGCGCTGCACGGTGATGACCGGGCCGAAGATCTCGTCCTGGATCATCTCGTCGTCTTGCCGCAATCCCGACACGACGGTCGGCTCGAACAGGTATCCCGGGCCGGAAATCGCGTGTCCCCCGGCGGCGACCGAGGCGTGCGCGGGCACCCGGTCGAGGAAGCCCGATACCCGGGCGAGCTGGTTGGGGTTGTTCAGCGGGCCGTAGTAGGCGTCTTCGACGTCCAGGCCGCCGGTCACCGTGGAGCGCGCCTGCTCCGCGAGCGCCGCGGTCAGGTCGGCTTCGATCCCCGGGCCGGCGAGCACCCGGGTCGCGGCGGTGCAGTCCTGGCCGGCGTTGAAGTAGCCGGCGCCCGCGATGCCCTCGGCCGTGGCGGCGACGTCCGCGTCGTCGAAGACCACGACCGGCGCCTTGCCGCCGAGCTCTAGGTGCACGCGCTTGAGATCGTCGGCGGCGGCGCGCGCCACCTCCGTCCCGGCCCGCACCGAGCCGGTGATCGAGACCATCGCGGGAACCGGGTGCCTGACCAGCTCACGCCCGGTGTCCCGGTCACCGGTGATCACGTTGAAGACGCCGGGCGGGAAGAACTCCGACGCGATCTCGGCGAGCAGCAGCGTGGAGGCGGGGGTCGTGTCAGACGGCTTGAGCACCACCGTGTTGCCCGCCGCGAGCGCCGGGCCGATCTTCCACACCGCCATCATCAGCGGGTAGTTCCAGGGCGTGACCTGGGCGCATACCCCGATGGGCTCGCGCCTGATCATCGAGGTGTGGTCCGCCAGGTACTCGCCGGCCGACAGGCCCTGGAGCATCCGCGCGGCGCCGGCGAAGAACCGCAGCTGGTCGATCGACGGCGGCAGCTCCTCCGACAGCGTCAGGCCGACCGGCTTGCCGGTGTTCTTGGACTCGACCTGGGTGATCTCCTCGGCGCGCTTTTCCACGGCGTCCGCGAAGCGGAGCATCGCCAGGCTGCGTTCGGCCGGCGTGGCGTCCCGCCACGTCTCGAAGGCGGTGGCGGCGACGTTGAGTGCCTCGTCAACGTCGGCGGCGCCCGACACCGGCGCCTGGGTGTACGTCTCTCCGGTGCTGGGGTCCACCACGTCGCTGTAGGCACCGTCGCGCGGGTCGGTGTACTTGCCGTTCACGAAGTTCCGCAGCGGTTGCGCCATCCCAGCCTCCTGTGAGTCTCATCTGCGCGATGAGCTTCGCAGAGATAGATGGCTGAAACAAGTGAATCAGTTGCTATGATAGTCGATATCTACGAAATCAGTTGACATCGATGCATATCGTGACAACATGGATCATATGGCCCACACTCCACGCGGTGGTCCCGCCGCACCAGTTGTGCTCGACGATATCTCCAAGCGGATCATCGAGCAGCTGCAGGTCGACGGCCGGCAGTCCTACGCGTCGATCGGCAAGGCAGTCGGGCTGTCCGAGGCCGCCGTCAGGCAGCGGGTGCAGCGCCTCCAGGAGACAGGGGTCATGCAGATCGTGGCGGTGACCGACCCGCTCACGCTCGGCTTCCGCCGCCAGGCCATGATCGGCCTCAAGTGCGACGGCGACCTGGAGAAGGTCGCCGACGACCTGGCCGCCATGGAGGAGATCGACTACGTGGTGATCACCGCGGGGTCGTTCGACCTGCTCCTGGAGGTGGTCTGTGAGGACGACGACCACCTGCTGGAGATTCTGAGCCAGGTCCGCGGGGTACCGTCCGTAAGATCAACAGAGACGCTCGTCTATCTAAAGCTTCGCAAACAGACATACACATGGGGAACACGATGACCTTTTCTTCGCCAGAAGAGCTGCAGGCCGCGGCTAAGAAGCACCTGTGGATGCACTTCACGCGGATGTCCGCGTACAACAACGGCGACATCCCAGTCATCGTGCGCGGATCCGGCCCTTACGTCTACGACGACAAGGGCAAGCGCTACCTCGACGGGCTGGCCGGCCTGTTCGTGTCGATGATCGGCCACGGCCGCACCGAGCTCGCCGAGGCGGCGTCCAAGCAGGCATCGGAACTCGCCTACTTCCCGCTCTGGTCCTACGCGCACCCGGCGGCGGTACAGCTGGCGACCCGGCTGGCGGAACTGGCTCCCGGCGACCTGAACCGGGTGTTCTTCACCACCTCGGGATCCGAGGCCGTGGAGTCGGCCTGGAAGCTGGCCAAGCAGTACTTCAAGCTGCGCGGCGAGCCTGGCCGGTACAAGGTGATCAGCCGCGACATCGCCTACCACGGCACGTCGATGGGGGCGCTGGCGGTCACCGGACTCGCCGCGATCAAGGGCGACTTCGAGCCGCTGCCGCCAGGCGGCGTCCGGGTGCCGAACACGAACTTCTACCGGGCGCCCGACTTCGCCGCAAGCGACGAGGAGACGTTCGGGATCTGGGCGGCGGACGAGATCGAGCGGGCGATCCTGCGCGAGGGCGCGGATTCGGTGGCCGCGGTGTACCTGGAGCCGGTGCAGAACTCCGGCGGCTGCTTCCCGCCGCCGCCCGGGTACTTCCAGCGGGTCAGGCAGATCTGCGACAGGTACGGCGTGCTGCTGGTCTCCGACGAGGTGATCTGCGCGTTCGGCCGGCTGGGCTACTACTTCGGCTCCGAGCGGTACGGCTACGTGCCGGACATCATCACCTTCGCCAAGGGCGTCACCTCCGGGTACGCGCCGCTCGGCGGGATGATCGTCCGCGACGAGCTGATCGAGCCGTTCCTGTCCGGGTCCGCGACGTTCCTGCACGGCATCACCTTCGCCGGGCACCCGGTGTCGTCCGCCGTGGCGCTCGCCAACCTCGACGTCTTCGAGCATGACAACATCCTCGGGAACGTCCGGGCAAACGAGGACGGCTTCCGCGCGACGCTGGAGAAGCTGCGCGACCTGCCGATCGTCGGCGACGTCCGCGGCGCCGGCTACTTCTACGGCATCGAGCTGGTCAAGGACAAGGCCACGAAGGAGACGTTCAACGACGACGAGTCCGAGCGGCTGCTGCGCGGCTTCCTGTCGCACGCGCTGTTCGACGCCGGCCTGGTATGCCGCGCCGACGACCGCGGCGACCCGGTGATTCAGCTCGCGCCGCCGCTGATCTGCACCCAGGAGCACTTCGACGAGATAGAGCAGATCCTCCGCTCGGTCCTCACCGAGGCCTGGACGAAGATCTGACGCCACCACCGTCACCGGTGTCCCGGGTATAGATCGGGCCCGCCGGCCAAGCGCGGCCCGACCGGGAGGATCTTCCTGCCCTGGGTGCGCGGGGCCGGTGCGTCGAGACGGAAACTGCGTGCGGCTATGGTGAGGCTATGCGGGCCATCACGGTCATTCCCGGGCAGCAAGGCTCGGTCGCGCTTACCGACATGCCGGAGCCTCCGGATGAGGACGGGCCGATCTTGGTCCAGACGCAGGCGGTCGGCATCTGCGGCACCGATCTGGAGATCATCGGCGGCGAGTACGGATCAGCACCGCCTGGTCAGGACCGCCTCGTTATCGGGCACGAATCGCTGGGCCGGGTAGCGGAGGCGGCTCCAGGGACCGGATTCGGCGCCGGGGACCTGGTGGTCGGCATTGTCCGCCGACGTGACCCTGTTCCGTGCCCGGCGTGCGCGGCGGGGCATTGGGATATGTGCATGAACGGCCAGTACACCGAGCGGGGAATCAAGGGCCGTCACGGCTATGCGTCCGAGCGTTACCGCATTCACCCTGAGTACCTGGTTGCGGTGGATCCCGCCCTCGGGATCCTCGGCGTGCTGCTCGAACCCACCACCGTCGTGGCCAAGGCCTGGGACCACATCGAGAAGATCGGCCGCCGGGCGGCGTGGGCACCGGAGAAGGTACTGATCACCGGGGCCGGGCCGATCGGGCTGCTGGCCGCTCTGCTGGCCACCCAGCGCGGGTACCAGACCTACGTGCTTGACCGGGTCACCGAAGGCCGCAAGCCCGAGATGGTCCGCCGCTTGGGGGCAACCTATGTCCACAGCGAAGACCTCGGCGAGGCGGCCGCGGAGGCAGACATCGTCATCGAGTGCACCGGCCATCTCCAGATGCTGCTCGAAGCAGGCCCACAGCACGTCCGCTACCGGATCATATGCCTCACCGGGGTTTCCGCGGCCGGCGCCGAGGCCAATGTTGACCCGGGACTTCTCAACCGCAACATGGTCTTGCAGAACTCCGTCCTGTTCGGCTCGGTTAACGCCAACCGGCACCACTACGAACTGGCTGCCAAAGCTCTCGCCCAGGCCGACTCCGGCTGGCTCGGCGACCTGATCACCCGGCAAGTGCCGCTCGACCAGTGGACCGACGCCTACGCCCGCCAGCCCGACGACATCAAGACCATCCTGGACTTTCCGGACGCTTCACCCTAGCCGGGACCGCACCTCACGCGCGGCCCCGAAGGGCCGTCACTCTCTAAGACGACAGTGGGCTCAGAGCCCGAGGATTTGTGCCTTCTTGGCGGAGAACTCCTCCTCGGTGAGGATGCCCTGGTCCTTGAGAGCGGCAAGCTGCTTGAGCTCTTGGATCTGCGGGCTCTCGGCGGCTTCGGGTGCGGCGGGTTCATCGGCTGGAGCAGCGGCAGGCGGGGCATCCTGGGCCTGGGCGGCCTCTGCGCTCCGCTGCGCGGACCTGGCTCCCATGCTGGCTGCGGTCCCGGCCACGACCGCGGTGGTCGCCATCCGTGCAATGGGCCGTCGTCGTCGGATCGGCATGTCAATCGCCTCCTGTTGTCTTGGCGCCGCCGGCGGAGGGCCATTGGGCGCGAATGGTGTGGGCTTGCCGATCTCA
>NZ_JBARCR010000557.1:0-1509 GCF_049794275.1 Trebonia sp. | reverse complement strand
TCAGCCAGGACCTGATGGTGACCGAGTCGATGGGCCCGATCTACGACCGCACCCAGGAGCAGCTCGGCTCCACCGACAAGGCCATCAGCCGGATGCGGCACCTCCTCATCTCCGCCGCCAAGGACCTGGCCGAAGGCAAGGAACCGCCCGCTGTGGACGCCGACATGGACTTCCGGTCGATCCGCGGCGCCGAGAAGATCCTCGAGCCTGGCGAAGACTGGCGCGTGCTCGGCACCAGCGACGACCCGGTCGTCCAGGAAGCCTTCAGCGCCGAGTCCGGCGCGGCCGACCTGACCGAACTGTACGAAGACCAATAGCCCGCCGCACAGGATTGTGGGCGGCATGCCGGTAACGGCGTAACTCGGCGCGCAGCAGCGCGGCCGCGGGGGTGCGGCCCGCAACCCAGCCTGGCAGCAGGGCCACCACGTTGGCGGTGACCAGCGCGCCGGCCACGATGAGCACGACGGTCAGCGCCGGGACCGTCGGCTGCCGCACGACGCTGATCTGCCCGGCGAACAGATCCCACAGCGCGCGGCCGAGCCCGATGCCCAGCGGGACGCCCACGATGGCGCCGACCGTGATCGCGGCGGTGGACTGCCACGCCACGGTGGCGGACAGCTGGCGCCTGGTGAACCCGAGGGTCTTGAGCAGCGCGAGGTCCCTGCGGCGACGGCGGACCGAGGACATCAGCGTCAGCAGCAGCGAGCTGAGCGCGCCGAGCGCGAGGGCGCCGGCCAGGATCACGGGCGCGGTGCCCATCGACTGGTAATCGGCGATTTCCGCCGGGCGCTGCACGGGCAGCACCACACCGCCTACCTTGGCCGGGACGATGGTCTGGAGAACCTTCTGCTGCGCGGCGAGGTTGGCGCCGGGGCGCAGGGTGACCAGGATGTTGTTGGGCTCGTTCCCGGCAGCGCCGGGAATGTCCTGGTACGGCAGCACGGCGCCGGTGCCCATCTCGGTGTGCAGGGTGGCCGCGACGCCCATCGAGGGCAGGGTAGCGGTGCCGACGATCCGCGCGGAGAACGGGCGCGGTCCCCCGTCGGTGACCGTGACGACGTCGCCGACGTTCTTGTGCAGCTGCGCGAGGGTCATCGCGCCGAGCACCATTTGCCCTGGTCCCTGCAGGCCGTGGCCGGACAGCAGCGGGGGCGCGACCGGCGCGTTCGTGTCCGTGCCGAGGACAGGGACGGTCACGCCGTCGATCTGCGCGGTGCCGAACCAGACACCCGTCCACGCCGCGACCTCCGGGTCGTGGTTGAGGACGGCCGTCGTCTGGTTGTGGTTGACGGTAATAACCCCTGAGCTCAGCGCGTAGGTCCAGTTCCAGCCATACAGCGCCGGGTGCGAGACGAGCGTGGTCAGGCTCGCGCCGAACGTCACCGTCGCCAGCAGCACGACGGTGGCCAGGACGGTACCGAGGATGGCCGACCTGACCGGCGCCCTGCCGCGTTCCGCGCGCGGGTCGAGAGCCAGCCGGACGCCCTCGGCCGCCGGCGCCGGCAGGCC
>NZ_JBARCR010000556.1:0-11087 GCF_049794275.1 Trebonia sp. | reverse complement strand
GGCGTGCTGCTGCTCGTCGACGCGAGCGAGGGACCGCTGCCGCAGACCAGGTTCGTGCTGCGCAAGACCCTGGAGGCGAACCTCCCGGTCATCCTGGTGATCAACAAGGTGGACCGGCCCGACGCCCGGATCGCCGAGGTCGTCGACGCCTGCTATGAGCTGTTCATTGACCTGGACGCCAGCGAGCAGCAGATCGAGTTCCCCATCGTGTACGCCGCCGCGCGCGCGGGCCGTGCCTCGCTGACCCGCCCGGCTGACGGCGAGATGCCCGACAGCGACACCCTGGAGCCGCTGTTCGACGTGATCAGGGAGACGGTCCCGGCGCCGCTCTACGAGACGGGCGCGCCGCTGCAGGCGCACGTCACCAACCTCGACGCGTCCTCGTACCTCGGCCGCATCGCGCTCTGCCGGGTCTACAACGGCACGATCGCCCGCGGCCAGCAGGTCGCCTGGTGCCGCCACGACGGCTCGATAGAGCGGGTGAAGATCTCCGAGCTGTTCCGCACCGAGGCGCTGGACCGGGTGCCCGCCGAGAGCGCAGGCCCCGGCGACATCATGGCGATCGCCGGCATCCCCGAGATCATGATCGGTGACACCCTTGCCGACCTGAACGACCCGCGGCCGCTCCCGCTGATCACCGTGGACGAGCCGGCGATCTCGATGACGATCGGCACGAACACCTCACCGCTCGCGGGCCGGGTGAAGGGCTCCAAGATGACCGCGCGACTGGTCAAGGACCGGCTCGACCGCGAGCTCGTCGGCAACGTGTCGCTGCAGGTACTGCCCACCGAGCGCCCGGACGCCTGGGAGGTCCGCGGCCGCGGCGAGCTCGCGCTCGCGGTGCTCGTGGAGACCATGCGGCGCGAGGGATACGAGCTGACCGTCGGCCGTCCGGCCGCCGTGACCAGGGAAATCGACGGCAAGCTGCACGAGCCCGTCGAGCGGCTCTCGGTGGACGTGCCCGAGGAGTTCCTCGGCGCGGTCACCCAGCTCGTCTCGGTGCGCCGCGGCCAGATGGCGTCGATGACCAACCACGGCACTGGCTGGGTGCGGCTGGTCTTCCTCGTGCCGTCCCGGGGGCTGATCGGGTTCCGCACCCAGTTCCTGACCGAGACGCGCGGCACCGGCATCGCGCACCACGTCTTCGAGGACTACGAGCCGTGGGCGGGCGCCATCCGCGGCCGGGCCACCGGCTCGCTGGTCGCCGACCGCACCGGCAGCGCCGCCGCGTACGCCATGTTCAACTTGCAGGAGCGCGGGTCGCTGTTCGTCACGCCGGGCACCGAGGTCTATGAGGGGATGATCGTCGGCGAGAATTCGCGGGCCGACGACATGGACGTCAACATCACCAGGGAGCGCAAGGTCACCAACGTCCGGCAGTCCACGGGGGAGGAGCTCGAGCGGCTGGTCCCGCCCCGGCTGCTCAGCCTGGAGCAGGCCCTTGAGTTCTGCGCGGACGACGAGTGCGCCGAGGTGACGCCAGACGCGGTCCGGCTCCGCAAGACCGTCCTCGACGCTAAGGAGCGCGGCAGGATCCGCGGCCGCGTCTCGCGCGGCGAGCAGGGCGCGGTTACCTGATCGTGAGATAAATCGCGCTTCCTATGCCCGCGGCCAGGCAATATATGGCGAACGGGGTCAGCGTGCGCGCGGAGTCCGAGTAATACCTGACCAAGAATCGCAATGCCAGGTACGCGGCGACGCCGGACACGATCGAACCGACCAGCACCTGGCCGCGAACTCCGGCGCCCAGCGGACCGGTCAGGTCCGGTATCTTGAGCACTCCCGCCGCCAAGATCACCGGGGCGGAGAGCAGGAACGAGAACCGGGCGGCATCCTGCCTGGACAGCCCGCGGAACATCCCGCACACCATGACGATGCCGTCCCTGCTGATGCCCGGTAGCAGCGCGAAGATCTGCGCCGCGCCAAGGCCGAGCGCGGAAAGCCAGCCCACCTGGGTCAGCCGACGGTCGGACTGCACCGCGAGGCTAGCCTGCTGCTCCTTCATGGCCCGCTGCCCGGCGGCGTGCCGCCCGGCGCCCGGCCTTGCCGCCGCCATCTCCCTGTCGGCCGCTTCCCTGTCCGCCGCGGACTGCTGCTCGTCCAGCGCGATCCGCCGCTTGCGCGCCTGCTCGCCGGCTAGCAGGATGACGCCGTTCAGCGCGAGGAACAGCGCCGTGAGTCTCGGCTTGCTGAAGTACACCCGGAAGTCGTGCTCGAGCACCAGCCCGGCGATGCCGACAGGGATGGTCGCCAGGATGATCATCCAGGCCAACGTCTGGTCGGTGTCCTGCGGCTCCCAGCGCCTAGTGCCTGGCGCTGGGCGGATCACGTGCGCGATCGAGGCGAAGAAGCCCTTGATGATGCGCAGCCAGTCCCGCCAGAAGAAGATGATCATGGCGATCGCGGTGGCCACGTGCATCCCGACGATGAATGCCAGGTACGGCGACTCCGGTGCGGACACGTTGAGGTCCTGTGCCCAGCTGCCGCCGATCAGCGCCGGGATCAGCACGCTGTGCCCGAGGCTGGACACCGGGAACAGCTCGGTGACGCCCTGGATCAACCCGACGACGATTGCCTCTGGGAACGTAATGTGCGCGTACATCGTGCCCTCTCGCTGCCGGAGGCGCGCGGCCCGGCCCAGACCGCATTCCTGGTCATGGTATCCACGGCCCCTTCAGGCCCGGGATGGTACCCGCGTTTCTCTGTGCACCTGCTGAACGGCCGCTCCCGCGTGGGCCTGACCGGTCTTGATTTCTACCGGGCGACGGCCGCTGCCGGCCCTCCGGCACGTGGCGAACAAACGCGCGAAACTCGCGCCCGGGGCGGCCTCGCCGCATCAGGACACCAAAGCAATCTCAAATCACCAATTTGGCCCTCATTCGCCTCACAAGCGTTGATAAGCTCCGCGCGTGACTGGGCTACGGGGTCGCGCCGGCATCGCGGGTGGCGCGCTGATCATTGCTGCACTCGGGGGATTCGCCATCCCGGCCGCCACGACGACGGCGCCCGCGCTGGCGGCGACGACGCCGGCCCAGGGCACAGACGTCTCCTCGCTGCAGCATCCGAACCCCACGTCCACCATCGACTGGTCGGCCATGGCATCGTCGGGCATGACCTTCACCGGGGTCAAGGCGAGCGAGGGGAACTACTACACCAACCCGTACTACGCGGGCAGCGTGGCGAAGAGCTACGAGGCGGACGCGCAGCAGGCCGTGAACGCCGGGCTGTACGTGACCCCGTACATCTTCGCCAACCCGTATCCGGGGAACGGGACCGCCGCTCAGCAGGCCGACTACGGGGCCGCGGTGATCAAGGCGAGTACCAGCCCCGCGTACTCGGGCAACCACATGCTCCCGGTCACCTTGGACATTGAGCCCGACCCGTATGTCAACCAAGAGTCCAACTCCAACGCCTGCTACGGGCTGACCCAGTCCGCCATGCAGGCCTGGATCTCGCAGTTCATCACCGAGATCAAGAAGGACCTCGGCACGAGCAAGGCCCCGATCATCTACACGACGGCCGACTGGTGGAATGCGTGCACGGGAAACGACACGGCGTTCAGCGCTGACCCGCTCTGGCTCGCCTCGTACGGGGTGACGAACCCCGGGCTGCCGGCCGGGTGGAACAACTACACGATCTGGCAGTACGGCCAGGGAACCGTCGGCGGCATCAGCGGCATCGACGAGAACGAGCTGGGCCCGGTCCTCCAGGTCGCCCGGGCGGGCACGGCGATCGGCACGGTGCGGCTCCGCACGCTCAACTCGCTGGCCGGCCAGGCGGTCACCTACTCGGCGACCGGCCTGCCGCCGGGCCTGACGCTGTCGGCCGGCCAGATCACCGGGACGCCCGCGGCGGGGGACATCGGCCACCAGTACACGGTGACGGTCACCCCGTCGGCCGGCGCGGTCCCGTCGTCGATCTCGTTCACCTGGATCATCCACGGCGCGCTTACCGTGACCAGCCCGGGGAACCGCACGACCACGGCGGGGACGCCGGTCTCGCTGCGGGTCGCCGTCAGCGACCAGGACGGCGCCAGCTACCCGCCAACAATCACCGCGTCCGGGCTGCCCCCGGGGATGGCGATCAACAAGAACGGCGTGATCACCGGCTGGCCGACCATGCCCGGCACGTACACAGTGCACGTCTCCGCGTCCGACGGCCTGTACGCGTCCGGCTCGACGACCTTCACGTGGACGATCGCCGCAGCTGCTAATACCGGGTTCACCGGGCTTGTCAGGCAGGTGGGCGGCACCGCCAAGTGCCTGAACGACCCGGGGGCGGCCACGGCGAACGGGACGCTGCTGAACCTCTATACCTGTACCGGCGGGACGCCGCAGGCGTGGACCACCGTCCAGGACGGGACGATCCGGGCGCAGGGCAAGTGCCTGACCGTGTTCCACAGCACCACCGTGGAGCTGTATGCCTGCGCATCGAGCGGTAGCGCCAACCAGCAGTGGCGGGCTGGTACCGACGGTGAGCTGGTCAACGCCCAGTACGGAACGTGCCTGTACTTCGCGAACGCGAGCGCGGTTAACGGCAGCAAGCCGACGATGAGCGCCTGCCAGAACGTCACCACCCAGTCGGGCGAGCACTGGTCCCGGACGGCGGCCAACGTCTACTCGCCCGCGCCCGGCAAGTGCATGTCCGCCTCGGGCACCGCCGCGGGGTCGGCTGTGGTGCTGGCCGGCTGCGCGACCGTGGCCGCCCAGCGTTGGGTGGTGAGTTCGGACGGGACGATCCGGCTCGGCTCGTACTGCCTGACCGAGGCGGGCACCACGGCCGGTTCCGCGCTGACGATCGGGACGTGTTCCGGGGCGGCGACCACGATGTGGAACGTCGCATCCGGCACCGGGCCCCAGGAGCTCGCCAGCCCGATCGCCACCGAGATAGCCAGCGCTAACAGCGCCAGCTCCGGCATGTGCGTGACGACACCGGCGTCCGGCAGCAAGCTGAACCTCCAGGCATGCAGCCCCACCACCGCCACGCCCGCCAACACCTGGCACATCGAATAAGCGCCGCCCGGGCACGTTAGCCAACGTGGAACAGTATCGACTCCACCACCTGGTCGAGGGGCTGTCTGGCATCGATGGGGATCGCCCCGGCCGCGCGCAGGCGGTCCTGCAATACCGGCAGCTTGCGACGCAGGTACTCCCGGGTGTCCCCGATCCGGCCCCAGTCGTGGTAGTCCCGGCGCGCATCCAGCCGTGCCAGCATGGTGGGCTCGTCAATCTCCAGCAGGAATACCTGAGTGAAGCGGCCGGCCACCGCTGGCTGGTTGTCCGCACCGCCGCAGACGTACAGCGTCGCCGGTGCCGCGGCCCGGATCAGTTCGTCCAGGCGGGCCGGATCCCATGCCCAGCCGTACTGGGAAAGCCAGGCGAAGTCCGGCTCGTCTGGCTCTTCCGCCACTACGTTGCCGGCGGCGTCAACGAACCGCGCAAGGAACGGGTCGTCGTCGGCGTCGACGGCCGCCAGGCCCCGGCGGGCGAGCTCGGCGGCGATGGTCGTCTTCCCGGCGCCGGAACAGCCTGCGATCTGGACAGCGCTCATCGGTGTCCATAGTCGGCCGGCTCTGGTATCAGGCGCAAACGAGTTTCTGATCCCGCGTGCCGGCCAACTTCGGCCGCCTTAAAAGGGCTAGCGCTTGCCGGGGACGGCCGGGGTGCCGGCCTTCTCCGGGCGGCGGGAGATCTTCGAGCCGAGCCAGACCAGCGGGTCGTACTTGCGGCCCGCGACGCGCTCCTTCATGGGGATCAGCGCGTTGTCGGTGATCTTGATGTGCTCGGGGCAAACCTCCGTGCAGCACTTGGTGATGTTGCAGTAGCCGAGGCCGAAGTCGTCCTGCGCGATGTTCCGGCGGTCCGCCTCGTCCGCCGGGTGCATCTCGAGCTCGGCGACCCGCATCAGGAACCGCGGCCCGGAGAAGGCGCCCTCGTTCTCGGTGTGGTCACGGACCACATGGCAGGTGTCCTGGCACAAGTAGCACTCAATGCACTTGCGGAACTCCTGCGACCGGTTCACGTCTTCCTGCTGCATCCGGAACTCGCCCAGCTTGATCGCCGGGTCCGGAGAGAACGACGGGATCGTGCGCGCCTTGGCGTAGTTGAACGACACGTCCGTGACCAGGTCCCTGATCACCGGGAACGTTCGCATCGGGGTGATCGTCAGCACGTCCTCCTGCTCGAACGTGGACATCCGGGTCATGCAGCCGAGCCGCGGCATGCCGTTGATCTCCATCGAGCAGGAGCCGCACTTGCCGGCCTTGCAGTTCCACCGGATGGCGAGGTCGGACGCCTGGGTGGCCTGGAGCCTGTGCAGCACGTCGAGGACCACCTCGCCCTCGTTGACCTCGACCTTGTAATCGACAAGCGAGCCCGACCCGGCGTCACCGCGCCAGACCCGGAGCGATGCCTCGTATCCCATCAGTGCCCCTCCTCCGCCGCAGCGGTAGCGGACGAAGCCGGAGCCTGGGGCCCAGGCAGGTCGGCCAGCTCCTCCTCGGTCATGTACTTCTTCAGCTCGCTCTTGTCGAACAGACCGAGCAGGTCGGGCCGCATCACGGGCAGCGGCTTGTGGGTCAGCTCGAGCTTGTCCCCGGTCAGCGTCAGGATCAGGTTCACCTTCCGCCATTCCGGCGACATCTCCGGGTAGTCCTCACGGGTGTGCCCGCCGCGGGACTCCTGCCGCTCCAGCGCGGCCATCGCCACGCAGTCGGCGACGAGCAGCATGTTGCGCAGGTCAAGCGAGTAGTGCCAGCCCGGGTTGTAGGCCCGCTCGCCTGGCACGGCCACCCGCGCGGCCCGCTCCTTGAACTTCTCCAGCTCGACGAGCGCGGTCTTGACCTCCGACTCCCGCCTGATGAGCCCGACCAGGTCGTTCATCATCTGCTGGAGCTCGGCGTGCACCGTGTACGGGTTCTCGCCTTCGGCGCGGGACAGCGGCGCGAGCGCCTCAGCGACCGCGGCGTCCAGCTCAGCGGAAGACACCAGCGGCCGCGATGAGCCCAGCGAGTCCAGGTAGTCCGCCGCGCCGTCGCCGGCTCGCCTGCCGAACACCAGCAGGTCGGACAGCGAGTTGCCGCCGAGCCGGTTAGAGCCGTGCATCCCGCCGGACACCTCGCCGGCCGCGAACAGCCCGGGCACCGAGGACGCCGCCGTGTCCGGGTCGACCTCGACGCCGCCCATCACGTAGTGGCAGGTCGGCCCGATCTCCCTCGGCTCCTTGGTGATGTCCACGTCCGCGAGCTCGATGAACTGGTGGTACATGGACGGCAGCCGCTGCAGGATGTACGACGCGGGACGCCGCGAGGCGATGTCGAGGAACACGCCGCCGTGCGGTGACCCGCGTCCGGCCTTGATCTCGGAGTTGATGGAGCGCGCCACCTCGTCGCGGGGCAGCAGCTCGGGGGGCCGCCGGTTGTGGTCGGGGTCGGTGTACCAGCGGTCGGCCTCTTCCTCGGTCTCGGCGTACTGCGCGCGGAACACGTCAGGCACGTAGTCGAACATGAACCGCTTGCCCTCGGAGTTCCGCAGCACGCCGCCGTCGCCGCGGACCGACTCGGTGACCAGGAGGCCGCGCACCGACGGCGGCCAGATCATGCCGGTCGGGTGGAACTGGACGAACTCCATGTTCATCAGGTCGGCGCCCGCGAGCAGCGCGAGCGCGTGACCGTCGCCGCTGTACTCCCAGGAGTTCGACGTGACCTTGTACGTCCGCCCGATGCCGCCGGTGGCCATGATGACCGTCGGCGCCTCGAACAGCACGAACCGCCCGGTGTCGCGGAAGTACCCGAAGGCGCCGGCGATCCGCCCGGACGCGTCCTTCAGCAGCCGGGTGATCGTCGTTTCCGCGAACACCCGGATCATCGCGTCCGGGTCGCCGGCCGACAGCGAGTCCTCCTGCTGCAGGGCGACGACCTGCTGCTGCAGGGTCCGGATCATCTCCAGGCCGGTGCGGTCGCCCACGTGCGCGAGCCGCGGGTACTCGTGCCCGCCGAAGTTCCGCTGCGAGATCTTGCCGTCCGGTGTCCTGTCGAACAGCGCGCCCCACGCCTCCAGCTCCCAGACCCGGTCCGGGGCCTCCTTGGCGTGCAGTTCCGCCATGCGGGGGTTGTTCATGAACTTCCCGCCGCGCATGGTGTCGCGGAAGTGCACCTGCCAGTTGTCGTTCGGGTTCACGTTGCCCATCGCGGCGGCGGCGCCGCCCTCGGCCATGACCGTGTGCGCCTTGCCGAACAGCGACTTGGAGATGATCGCCGTCTTCTTGCCGCGAGCGCGCGCCGAGATCGCCGCGCGCAGCCCGGAGCCGCCGGCGCCGATCACTACGACGTCGTAGGAGTAACGCTCGATGTCGGTTGATTCTGGGGTAGCCATAACTCATCTCGCCCGTTGCGACTAGTTGAAGATGCGGGGATCGCTGAAGGCGCCGCTGGCCAACAGCAGGACGTAGAGGTCGGTGAGCATCAGCGTAGCCAGCGAGATCCACGCGAAGGCCATGTGATGCCTGTTCAGCTTCGAGATCTGCGTCCAGGTCCAGTACCTGACCGGGTGCTTGGAGAAGTGCTTGAGCCGCCCGCCGGTGATGTGCCGGCAGGAGTGGCACGAGAACGTGTACGCCCAGATCGCCACCACGTTGATCAGCATGATGATCGAGCCGAGCCCGATGCCGAAGTCACCGTCCGGCCCGCGGAACGCCTGCGCGACGTCGTAGGTGAGCAGGATCGCGATCGGGATCGCCAGGTAAAAGAAGTAGCGGTGCAGGTTCTGCACGATCAGCGGGAACCGGGACTCGCCAGTGTCGGTCGCGTGCGGCTCGCGTACCGCGCACGCGGCAGGCGCCCGCCAGAACGCCCGGTAATAGGCGCCCCGGTAGTAGTAGCACGACAGCCGGAAGCCGAGCACGAACACCAGCGACACGAACGCGTACGGGATGATCGGCGGCACCGCGGGAATCCACTGCCCCAGGGTGGACGAGCCCGGGACGCACTCGCCGCTGACGCACGGGGAGTAGAACGGTGTCAGGTAGTGGTACTGGGGCACCCAGTACCAGTGCCCCATGAATACGCGGACCGTCGCGTAGAGAACCCAGATGGTCAGCAGCGAGGCGACGACGCGCCCCCGGTTCCACCACGGGTCCTTGCGGAGCGTCCGCTCGCCGATCTGCGCCCGCGTTCTAGCCGGCGCTTCCGAAAGTTGTGTCATCAGCGTCCTCGCTGCCTAGGTACGTGATCATGCCGCGGCGCGCGGCAACGGGAGGCGGCGCGCGCAGGCGATGTCCATGAACTTATTCCAGTTATTAACAGGATGCCGCATCGGGGCGCGATTCCAGGATGTGAGACTGGCTACACTCCCCGTCGCGACAGGGCGTCGCGGAGGAACGCGACCTGCAGTAGCAGGAGGTTTTCCGCGACGACCTCCTGCGGAGTCATGTGCGTCACACCGGACAGCGGCAGCACGGAGTGCGGGTAGCCGGCCGCGAGCAGCGCCGAGGACAGCCGCAGGGAGTGGGCGACGAACACGTTGTCGTCGGCCAGCCCGTGAATGATGAGCAACGGGCGTACCGCAGTAGCCACCGCACGTTCCGGATCATCATTGAGCGAACTGACCTCGTAAGCGGCGGGATTTGCTGCCGGGTCACCCAGGTAGCGCTCGGTGTAGTGCGTGTCGTACAGCCGCCAGTCGGTGACCGGCGCGCCGGCGACCGCGGCGCCGAAGACGTCGGGACGG
This sequence comes from Trebonia sp., assembly GCF_049794275.1. Classification (NCBI taxonomy): domain Bacteria; kingdom Bacillati; phylum Actinomycetota; class Actinomycetes; order Streptosporangiales; family Treboniaceae; genus Trebonia; species Trebonia sp. The sequence goes on along the minus strand of NZ_JBARCR010000556.1, from coordinate 1,362 downwards.
CGCAGCACCGCGAGCGCCGCGAGGTACCCGCCGAACGACCAGCCGCGGATCCCGACCCGGCTCGCATCCAGGTCGGCGAACTTCTCCGCCGCCGCGTGCAGCGCGGTGACCTGGTCCTCGAGGACGCCGGTGGCGAGGTCGCCGGCCACCATCCGGTCCCAGGCCGGCCCGCGCCCCGGCGTGCCGCGGCCGTCCGCGACGACGACGGCGAAGCCCTGCTCCGCGAACCACTGCGAGGCGAGGAAGGCACTGGCCGTCTTCAGCACGCGCTGCGAATGCGGGCCGCCGTACGGATCCATCAGCACCGGCAGCTTGGTGCCTGGCCGGTGCCGGGACGGGAAGAGCACCGCGGTGCGGATGTCGCCGGCCCCGGCGTCGAGGAACTGCGGATCGGGGTGCGGCAGGTTCGGTTCCTCCGCGAGGACGGCGATGTCCCCTGCCGGTTTTCCTTTTTTATTTATCCGAACGGACACGTGGTTCCCCCGCAGCGTCCTGCCGCTCACCACGGTGGTCGCGCCCGCGGCTTGCGCGGTGTGCACGCCGGGATCGGTGGCGACGGCGGTCAGGCCGTCGGGGCCGTAGCGCCATACCCCGATCTCGGTTGGCTCCGTCGAGCCGCTGAACAGCACGCTGTCGCCGTCGGTGCCGAGGATGTCGCGCACCTGCAGGCCGGGCGGGGTGAGCGGCGCGGCACTGGCCAGGTCCGCCGCGGGGGCGACGATCAGCCGCCGGGTGTCGTCGCTGAGCTCGGTCCAGACGATGTGGCCGTTGCGGAGCTGGGCGGGGGTGCCGTCGATGATGTCTGTCCAGCGCGGGTCGGTGTCTTCGCGGATGACCTCGCCGGTGATCCCGTTGAACAGCCGCATCGCCTTCTGGTCGCGGGTCTGCGCGACGATCAGCAGGTCGTCGTCCCAGGCCGCGTTGACCAGGTAAGGGAAGACGATGTTGTCCCACTGGACCGTGGTGCGCGTGCCCGCGGCGAGGTCAGCGATGAACAGCGACACGTCGGCGTTCGGGGTGCCTGCCGCCGGGTAACCGACCTCGGCCGGCTGCCGGTCAGGATTGGCCGGGTCGGCGATGTGCCAGCGCCTGACGTTCGACTCGTTTACCCGCGCGACGAGCAGCCTGGTGCCGTCGGGCGACCACCAGTAGCCGCGGAAGCGGCCCATTTCCTCGCTCGCGATGAACTCCGCGAGGCCGTACGTGACGCCGTCTTCCCCCGCGACGATCGTGTCGTCGCCGGTTTCGAGGTCGGCGACCCACAGCCGGCCCGCGTGCACGTAGCCGACCTTGCGCCCCGTCGGGTCCGGCCGCGGGTCGAGCGCCGGGGTGTGCGTGGCCACCCGCCGCGGTCTGGCGGCG
>NZ_JBARCR010000555.1:0-2493 GCF_049794275.1 Trebonia sp. | reverse complement strand
GCTGCTGGTCTTCATCACCGGCACCGGCATCGCGCTCGGCACTTCGGCCGGCAAGCCGCGCCGCGACGCCCCCCCGGAAACGATGATCCCCATGCCAACCTCCCATCGGTAGTTGACGCATTTCAATCATCCTCAACGCAAGGACGGCACCAATGACAGCAGTCAGGCCCGAACACCTGTACGACCGGCATGCCGGCACCGATGACCTGGCCGCCGACGGCATCACGCGCGCGAGCGGCATGGCACCGCGCCCGCCCGGCAAAGTTCCAGCCCCGCAAGAGAACCATGGAGGTCAGATGACAACGATGATCCGCCGCATCACCCGGCAACTATCCGTGCCCACGACCCTGCTAGCCACCACTTGCGCGGCAGCCGGAACGGTCACCGGCCTGTTCATCTACCTGGACCAGTCGCCGATCCGGCACAAGTACCTCCCCGGCTCCTCGGCCTACTGGCAGCAAGCAGCCATCGCCGGTGTGGCCCTGCTCCTGTACGGCTACTCCTGGTGGCGGTACCAGCGGCGCCCCGGCCACCAGCCGGGCCGCTTGCTGCTGCTCGCGCCGCTCGGCAAGCCGGCCGCCCGGCGATTCGCCCGCACCATGCGCCAGGCGGTCCGCAGCCCATCCGGGTTCGCCCGCGCGGTCGCGACGCTACCGTTCACCGGGCTGCTGATCTACTGCGCGTGGCGCATCGGCGAGCAGATCACCGCGGGCCTGGACCCGAACTGGACGGTCAACGCATGGGGCGGCCCATCGTACTTCGGTGCCATGGCCTGCCACTACCTCGACATGGGCCTGCTCATGGCAGCCGCGGCATGGCTGCTCGGCAAGATCCTGCTGCCCGACCCCGCGAGCACCGCGCACTGCGGCACACCCGCCCCGACCGTCTCCTGGCTCGCGGCCCATCACGCCGTCCAGCCCGCAGCCCACCGCAACTACTACCGGCGCCACGATGCCCGCAGCCGGTGACGGAAAAACCACCTTCGAACTCGCTGGCCTGCACAAGATGTTCGGCGGGTACGCGGTGGTCGATCATGTTGACCTGACCGTGGCGCGTGGCTCGCTGTGCGGGCTTGTCGGGTCTAACGGGGCGGGAAAGTCCACTTTGCTGTCTATGGCGGTCGGGCTGCTGCGCCCTGACCGGGGGACGTCGCGGGTGTTCGGGATCGACGTGTGGGCAGAGCCGGAGCGGGCCCGGGAGCTGATGGGTGTCTTGCCTGACGGCCTGGCGATGCCCGAGCAGCTCACCGGCCGGGAGTTGCTCAGCTACGTGGGTCAGCTGCGTGGGCTGGGCAAGGCCACGGCCGCCGGGCGGGCCGGCGAGCTGCTGAGCGTGCTCGGGCTGACCGGGGATGTCGAGCGGACGCTCATCATCGACTACTCGGCCGGGATGCGGAAGAAGATCGGCTTGGCCACCGCGCTGCTGCACCGGCCGAAGCTGCTGGTGCTGGACGAGCCATTCGAGGGGGTCGACCCGGTGGCCGCCGCGATGCTGACGCGGGTCCTGCGGCGCTTTGCCGCTTCGGGCGGTGGCGTGCTGCTGTCCAGTCATGCGATGGCGCTGGTTGAACAGCTGTGCGACACCGTGGCCGTGATGGCCGGGGGCAGAGTCATCGCCCAGGGACCACTGGAGAAGGTGCGGCGCGGCAGGCCGCTGGAGCAGGCATTCATCGAGCTGGCCGGCGCCGACGCCAGAGCGGGGGAAGTACTGTCGTGGCTGGCCCGCTGATCTTGATGAAGCTCACCATGCTGCGGCGTGAGGCCAGTGGGCCCCGGTCCGGCTGGGTCCTCGGCGGCGCGGTAGCCGGGCTGGCACTGGCGGCTGCCACGATCGGCGCGGCGACCCTCAGGGCCAGGTCGCAAGGCACGGTCGCGGACCTGCTCGGCGTCGTGTTCGCGGTGTGGACCCTTGGCTGGATGCTGGGGCCGGCCTACACCGGCCAGCCGGTGCTGCGCGCCGAGCAGTTCCGCCTCCTGCCGGTCCCGCGGCGCAGGCTGGCGCTCGGCCTGCTCGGCGCGGCATTCGCCGGGGTGACCGCTCCGGTCACCTTCATCGCGTTCACCGCCCTGGTCGTTTTCGGGATCCGGCTCGGCATGGTCCCGGCCCTCATCGCCGTGCCCGCGGTCGTGCTGCAGCTGATTCTGGTCGTGCTGCTGTCCCGGGTGACCGGGTCGTTGTTCGGTGCGCTGTCCCGCTCCCGCGCTGGCGCCGTGGTCAGCGCCCTGCTCACCGCCGTGATGCTGGTGGCCAGTTCCTCCGGCTGGCTCGTGCTCGCGGCCCTGCACCCCTTGGCGGCCACCGGATTCCCGGCCGGGTTCGCCGCCGCGATGCGCGCGCTGCCGTCCAGCTGGGCGGTGCTCGCGGTCGAGGCCTCGTCGCGATCGGACTGGCTGATGACCGCGGCACCGCTGCTCGGGCTCATCGCGGTGCTGCTGCTGTTGTGGCTGACGTGGGAACGGTCGCTCGGCCCGGCGCGGTGGCCCCGGCCGGCGG
>NZ_JBARCR010000554.1:0-4256 GCF_049794275.1 Trebonia sp. | reverse complement strand
GCCGAGGCCCCAGCCGACGGCATCCGGGCCGGTGCTGCGGGTGCTCACCGTTAACCTGTTCCACGGCCGGGGGGACGCGGAGGCTGTCGTCGCCCAGGTCCTTGAGGCCGGCGTAGACGTGCTCTTCCTGCAGGAACTCACCGCGGACGCGGTGACCGGCCTGAAGCAGGCGGGGCTGGCAGACCTGATGCCGCACACCCGGCTCGAGCCCAGGAGAGGCTCGGGCGGCTCAGGGATCTACTCCAGGTTCCCGCTGAGCGAGGGCCCGCGGGTGGCGCCGGTACGCGCGGCACAGCCGACCGCTCTGCTCGAGCTGCCCGGCGGGGAAGCGGTGGAGCTGATCTGCGTGCACCCGTCCGCGCCGGCGCTACGGCGGGACGGCGCCATCCGGTGGCGCGCGGAACTCGCGGTGCTGCCACCGCCCGGGCGGCTGCCCAGGGTGCTGGCGGGGGACTTCAACGCCACCATTGACCATGCCGCGTTCCGCGACGTGCTGCGCCTCGGCTACGCCGACGCGGCACGCCAGGCGGGGAAGGCGCTGACCCCCACCTGGGGGCCGCCAGGGAAAGGCGCGGTGCTCACCCTCGACCACGTGCTGGTGGACCAGGGCTGCGCGGTGCTCGCGTGCTCAGTGCACGCCATCCCCGGTAGCGATCACCGCGCTGTCTACGCCGCGATTCAGCTCCCCGGGCGGTAACCGGCCCGGGCCGCCTCGATGCCGGACTTAGGAGCAGATCGTTACGCTTTTCTTGCTGTTATCACCGGTTTCCCGTAATTTCCTGCTCCTATGTCGCGATTTTCGTCTCGCGATCTGAGATGACGTGGCCCTTCTAGCGCGGCAGGGGATCCAGGCGCGGGGCGGCTCGCGCGGCCAGCGCCGCGGCGACGTCCGGCGGCACTGGCGCGTTGGAGCCCTGGAATCCGCGGAACGGGCGGAACGAGCCGAGTTGCACGTCCTCGAGCAGCTCAGACCTGAGCAGTGGCGGGCGGATGCGGTAGTCGAACCTGATGTCGGTCCGCCACCGGAAGTGCGCCGGGTCGGATGGCTGAACGGGGTGCTCGTAGGTCTCGGACACGATCGTCGCTGCGTAGTAGATGCCCGGGTCTTTCGGCCCCACGATCTGCAGCCAGACCCGGTCGCCGAACGCCATCCTATCCCGGTAGCGAGGCGTGCCCCACCAATGCTCCCGCGAGGCGGTCACCGCGGCGTCCAGGTCGTAGTGCCGACGGTTGCCCTGAAAGATCCAGTCAGCCATGACTTCCCAGGCTAGCCTGGGCGCGCTCCGTCCTGGCCGCCGCTCGTCACGAGTAATGTGCTGCGGAGTCAGTCGCTTCCGTTCGGACATATCAAAAACATCAGCCCGAACGGACGCGTGGTTCCCCTGATACCTCACTCTGTTGTCCCTGGTGAGTAACGGATGAAGGAGTCCGCAGTGCGCCGAATGATCCTCAGGTACGTGCGCGTCGAGACGGTAGCCGTGCTGGTCACGGCGTGGCTGGCTGGCGCGCTCGGGCTCGGGCTGGCGACAGACGCGGGAGCGGTGCCGACGGCGGCGCTGATGGCGCTAGGGGCGCTGCTTGGCGGCCTGCTGCTGCTGATCAGGCACAGCCTCGACCTGGCCGACCGGATCGGCAACCTGGCCGCTCAGAGCACGCGCACGTTCGAGACCGTGCGGCGGGTCGAAGCAGACAGCCGGAAAGAGCTCAAGCAGACCTTCGGCCAGATGGAAGCGCTGCAGAACCTGAACGCCATCCTTCCGACCAGCGACGTGCTGCCCGCCACCCGGGGCTGGGCGGCGTCGCCAGACCTGCTCTTGGCGCTGGTCGACCTGGTCATCACCGAACGGCCGTCGCTCATCGTGGAATGCGGCAGCGGCGCGTCCACGCTGTGGCTCGCCCTGGCGCTGCGGCGATTCGGGATCGACGGCCGGATCATCGCGCTCGATCACGACCCGGTTTTCTCCGGCAAGACCCGCGACTTCCTGGCCAGGCATGACGTCCTCGATCTCGCCGAGGTACGCGACGCACCGCTGGAGAGCTTCAGCCTTGATGGCGAGACCTACTCGTGGTACGCCAGGACAGCATGGGAGGACCTCGCGGGGATCGATCTCCTCTTCGTCGACGGACCGCCCGCGGCCACCGGTCACCAGGCCCGATACCCGGCGCTGCCGTTGCTGAACAAGTCGCTCAGCCCGATTGCCACCATCGTCCTCGACGACCTCATCGTGCCGGACATGCGGGAAGTACTGCCGCGCTGGCTTGACGCGGACCCGGGTTTCAGCTCCGAGATCCTGCCGCTGGAGAAGCAGGCCGCGGTGCTGCGCAGGACCTAGCCGGATGACGAGTCCGGGTGGCAGTGCCCGCCCGGCGCGGGCACGTCGAGCGTCGGGTTGCGGTCGAAGAAGCCGGTCGGCTTGAGCATGAAGCCTGTCCTGGTGACCGGCATCACCGGCCAGTCCTCGAGCCGCACGAAGTGCGTCGGCCCGAACGTGTGCCAGAGGACGATGTCCTGGCCGTCGATGTCCCGGTCGGCCGCGGTGTAGGCCGGCAGCCCGCCGCCGGGGCTCTGGTTCACGAAGTCGCCGGCCGGGTACCGCTGCGCGGGGTCGTAACGGGTCACCCACAGGGCGCGGGTGGCGAAGCCGGCCCGCGTCGCGATCGGCGAGGAAGGATCGGCCAGCAGGGCCGGCTGCGGCTCCGGGTACAGCGTGAACGCGGTCGGCTTGCCGAACCGGTTCACGGCGGAACTGCTGAGCACCCGCCACACCCGTCCCCTGGACGAGTCGCCGCTGCGCGCACCAACGGACTCCGAGGTCAGCCGCGTCACGCGCTGCACGATCGCGTTGCCGTACGGGTTGTCCGGCCCGATCGGCAGGCCGGTCACGTCGACCTCATCGACCGCGTTCGCCAGCCCGTCCACGGACATGTCGAGCCGCGCGCTGAACAGGTGCTGGTGCACCGGGGCGCCGAGGCCGGGCGCCACCTCGGTGGAGTACGGGTGATCGCCGCCCGGATGGCCGGCCGTGAACACGATCCCGGTCATCTTGATCTCGCACTCGATCGTGCCATCCAGGTAGAAGTACCAGTAGAAGCCGTAGTCGTAGTTGCCGACCGTGGTGAAGAACGACACGACGAGCCGGCGCTGCCTGCGCGACTGCGCCGAGCCGTTGAAGATGTCGGTGTGCTTCCAGAGGATGCCGAAGTCCTCTTCGTGGATGCAGATGGCGTTGCGCACCACGGCGGGCTCGCCGGTCTCGCCGCAGATCACCGCGTCGAGGTAGGTGATCTCGCCGAGGCAGTCGCAGCCGAGCTCAAGCGAGTTGACCCACTTCCCGACCAGGTACTCGCCGGTGTCGAAGTACGCCTGCCAGTAGCGGAACCGCGGATCACCGTACGGCACCACCATCTCGGGCACCGAAGCCCGGTAGATCACCGGCCGCCCCGCCAGCTCGATCTGGTGCAGGGTAAGCCCCTCGCGCGCGTCGAAGCCCACCCGCAGCGACCAGTCCTGCCAGCGCAGCAGGTTCCCTTCCACGGTGAAGCTCGGCCCCTCAGGCTGGGTGATCTCGATCGGCCGCAAGGTCGTGCGCTCCGGCCCGCGCACCACCGGATCGTCGTAGTCCCCGGATTCGGCGGGCACCGGCAGCGAGAACTCGTCGATGACCCGCAGGACCTTCTTCTCGATCAGGTCCACGTGCGCGGTGACCCCGTCGATCGGGTGCGCCCAGGCCAGGTCGTGCTCCCTGGCCTGCAGGAAGCCCAGGACGCGCACCATGCGCCGCTCGTCGTCCTCGGCCGGCGCGCGGTACGCGCCCGCCGTGATCGGGCAGATCCGGATCTTGCTCATGTCCGTCAGCCCGCGCCGCGCCATGGCCTCTTGCCAGCCGGGATCGGCGTGCACGATCTCCTCGACCAGGTGGTACTCGGAGTCGACGATCGGCAGCTGCCCCTCCGCCGCGGTGTCCACCGTGCGCGCGCTGACCACGCTGCGCCGCCCGAGGGACACCACGACGTCGGTGGACTCACCGTTCTTGAGGTTGATCAGGAAGGCGCGCAGCCGCCGGTCGGCCGGGACGCGGTCCGCCCCGCCCGCCAGCACCTCGTCCTTGGGCGGTTCCTCAAGTCCGTAGTAAGCGAAGCTAACCGGGTCCGCCAGCAGTCCCGCCGCCGCCATGATCTCCCGCCCGGCCAGGTATTCCTCGGCGGTGGCCGGGTCGAGAGCGTGCGGGACTGCGTTACTCATCGGCGATGATCGA
>NZ_JBARCR010000553.1:0-4065 GCF_049794275.1 Trebonia sp. | reverse complement strand
GGGACCTGCAGCGACGCGAGATGAAGGTGATGCTCGGCCCGGCCAAAGGCAAGGATTCCGCCACCACACTCGGCCCCTGGCTGGTCACCGCGGACGAGCTTGAGCCGTACCGGGACACCGACGGATTCCTCGCCCTTGACCTGCGCGCGTTCGTCAACGGCGAGCTGGTCGGGCAGGACCTGCTGTCCAACATGGGCTGGCCGTTCGAGGAGCTCATCGCTTACGCCTCGCGAGGCACCGAGGTCCGGGCCGGCGACGTACTCGGCTCAGGTACCTGTGGTAACGGCGGCTGCCTCGCCGAACTGTGGGGCCGCAGGGGGCGCATCGACCCGCCGCCACTACGCCCGGGTGACGTGGTCGAGCTGACGGTCGAGGGAATCGGCACGGTGCGCAACCGCGTGGTCGCGGGGCTCGCGCTGCCGCCGGTGCGCGAAGCACGCGCCCGTTCGGTACCTCGGGTGAGGAAGCGCGGATGAGCGGCGGCTACCGCATCCGCGCGGCGGTGACCAGCTGTATGAAAGGGAGCGGCAACGGTGTTCGAGTACTTTCCCGGTAATTACGCGTGGAACCTGGCGGTAGTCGCCGCACTGAACAGCGGCGGGCTGATCGACGAGGTCGACCGGGCCTGCCGGCCGATCCGCGAGGCGGCGGCGCGCGGTGAGGACGCAGGTACCGCGGACTTCCTCGCAGCCTGGACGGACCTCACCGACCAGCTCGAAGCGCGGGCTGAGGCCGCGCTAGCGGCCGGGCACGGAAGAACCGCGGGCGACCTGTACTTCCGGGCTACCAACTACCTGTGCAACGCCGAGCGGATGCAGAGCGCCTCATCGCCTGGCCGCGTCCAGGTGTACCGGCGGGTCCTGGGACTCGCGCAGCAGGCCATGGAGCACCGCGACCCGCTGGTGACGCGGGTGGCGGTGCCTTATGAGGGCACCACCCTGCCCGGCTACTTCAGCCAGGCGCCGGGCGCCGCCGCGGGCCCGGTCCCGGTGATGATCCTGTGGAACGGGCTCGACTCCACCAAGGAGCACATGTACATCTCCTCGCACTGGGCCGAGCTAGCCGCCCGGGGCATCTCCTGCCTGATGATCGACTGCCCGGGCTCCGGGGAGGCGCTGCGGCTGCAGGGTCTCACCGCCCGGGTCGATACCGAAGCCTGGGCGGCGGCTTGCGTCGACTACCTGCTGACGCGTCCCGACGTGGACGCGGCGCGGATCGGGCTGGCTGGCTGGTCGCTCGGCGGCTACTTCGCGCCGCGGGCTGCCGCATTCGAGAAGCGGCTGGCACTCGTAGTGGCGTGGGGAGCAAACCACAACTGGGGCGCCGTGCAGCGGCGGCGGCTGGAGCGCGAGGGCGAACGGCCGGTGCCGCACTACTGGGAACACGTGCTGTGGGTGTGGGGACAGCCGGATCTCGACACCTTCATCAAGTTCGCCGACCAGGTCCACCTAGACGGCGTCGTGTCGCACATCAGCGTGCCGTTCCTGATCTGCCATGGGGAGAACGACCGGCAGATCCCACTGGAGTACGCGCACCGCTCCTATGACCAGGCGACGGCCAGTCCTCGCCGGGAACTGCGGATCTTCACGGCGGCCGAGGGCGGCGCCGAGCACATCGGACTCGACCACCTGCCGTACGTCAGTGCGTACGTCGCGGACTGGGTCAGCGACGCGTTCCGCTCCCTGCCAGACGCCGCCCCCAGCGCAACCGAATGCCGCCCGGAGGAACCCGCGTGAATACTGTCCCTCCCAGGCGCGGACGCGTTGCCGTCGTCGGCGCCGGGCCGGCTGGCATGGCTACCGCCTTGTCGGTGCACCAGGCCGGCCATGACGTGACCTTGCTTGAGCGCTACCCGCAGGCGCGCCCCGCGGGCAACATCCTCAACCAGTCACCGAGTGCCGCGCCGGTCAGCAGTACCGCGAAGGTGATCGAATAGGCGTTCACTGTCCACTCCAGGCTGGACAGCGAGGCGTGCAGGTGGGTGCGGATGACCAGGACCGCAGTCGTGACGACCAGGTTGTCCAGGGTGACCATGAACAGCGCGATCGACGTGATCGCGAATGCCCAGGCCGTGCGGTTGTTCGTGTGTCTTGCTCCAGACGGTGTGCGGTGATGACCGGGCTGCGGCGCTGGGGTTGGGGTGGTGCGGACCGGGTACCGGCCGCCTCGGCGATGAGCTTCTCGCTTCCTGGTGCGGTCAGGCGGCCGCGCGGGCGCGTTGCCAGGCGGGGCTGTCGAGGAAGTGGGTATCGAAGCGGTCTTGCAGCCCGAGCAGCAGCCCGGGCTGCTCGCTGCCCTGCCGGCGCCGGACGACGTGGCGGAAGTAGTCGAATCGTTCGATGCCGGGAGTGGCGATGATCAGCGCCTCGGCGGTCGAGTTGTGATGGGCGGCGAACGCGTGCGGCGCGCCGGGAGGGACGACCAGCAGATCACCGGTGCGCGCGGTGACGATGTTGTCGTCGACCAGCAGGTCGAACGCGCCGTCGAGGATGTAGAACAGCTCGGAGGAATGGTCATGCCGGTGCGGCACAGCGCCATCTGCGCCGCGGCCGAGCGCGACGCGGTGGCTGGTCAGCGCCCCTGCGGTGGCGCTGCTGTCGGCCAGCAGCACGTGCCCGATGAGGTCGAGGCGTTCGGCTTCCCCGGCGCGAATCAGCACGGGCGGGTACGGGCGGTTGGGTGTCGATGACATGGTCCAGGCTCTCCTTGGCGCATCGCGGGTGGTGTTCATTCAGGGTTGCGGAGATCCAAGCATCGGTCCAACACTTTGCTCCGCTGTTCAGAATCGATACAGTCGATAGATGGAGCTTCGGCAGCTAGCCCACTTCGTCGCGGTCGCGGAGGAATTGCATTTCACCCGTGCCGCAGCCCGGGTGCACGTAGTCCAGTCCAGCCTGAGCGCGTCTATCCACGCGCTCGAACGCGAGATGGGCGCCCCGCTGTTCGTGCGCGACAGTCGGCGCGTGATGCTTACCCAGGCGGGCCGCGCGCTGCTGCCGGCGGCCCGTCGCGCGCTCATCGCAGCAGACGAGGGTCGAGATGCCGTGGCCGGCATCCGCGGCGCCCTGCGCGGCCAGCTGCACGTCGGAGCAATCCAGACCCTCGCAGTGATAGACCTGCCGGCCCTGCTGGCTACCTTCCGCCGGGCCCATCCCGGCGTCACCATCCGGCTCAGCCACGACGCCGCACCGGTGCTAGCCCGCGCGGCCGCCGACGCCCAGCTGGACATCGCCTTCATCGACGGCCCCACCGACCCCGCCGCCCTGACCCGCATCGAGATCGGCCACGACGACCTGATCCTCGCCGTCCCGCAGGGCGACCCGCTGGCCAGACGGGCCAGCATCGAACTTGCCGATCCTGCGTTGCGCGAGCGTGACTTCGTCGACTACCGGGCCGACTCCGGGCTGCACGCCCAGATCGACGTCGCCTGCGCCGCCGCCGGGCTCGCCCGGCGCACCGTCTGCGAAGCGCAGAACATGCAGTACCTCGCCGAACTCGTCCAGCACGGGCTCGGTATCTCGGTTCTGCCCCCGATGAGCGTGCGCGCGGTCACCGCGCAGGTCTCGACCATCCGCATCACGCCGCCGCTACGCCGCGACATCTGCGCGGTGGTCGCCGCCAGGCGCCCGCCCACTGGAGCCGCACAAGCCCTGCTTGACATTCTCGCGGCCGATGTCAGCAGCCGACGCGGGCAATCCGAGAACCGATCGTCAGGCAAGACGCCCTCGGGGTGACCAGGACAGCAGCAGTAACTGCGCAACCCACGATCCGACGCCCTCACCGCGGACCACCGTCCAGCACGAAGTCCGTGGTCAGAGCTATAGGGATCATGTACGTAAGGTGCGAGTCGGCCCTCGGACACATATGCAACTCTCTGACCTGCGGTTATCTGTTTCCCGTTATGGGTCAGGTGCGCAACGTCGCAGGTCACAGCCATGGGGGTGCAAGTCCCTCTCGGACATGTCCTTACGTACATGCTGAGAGACGGCATAGTGGGAGGCAGGCCAGCGACCGCTGTCCGTACCGGTTCGCGGGCACGCAGAATTCACGCGGGAGGCATGGCGT
>NZ_JBARCR010000552.1:0-2786 GCF_049794275.1 Trebonia sp. | reverse complement strand
GGTGTGCGCCGATTGCCGGCCGCCAGGCGCCGCGTCGCCGGCCCCGCAGACCGTCGCGCTGATGCTCGCGCTGCTGCGCGGCGACTGGGACGGCGCGATGCGGAGCGAGCGCAGGCACCGGGTAGAGTGCAGTGGCCTGGTAGCCGCGTACCTGCAGTGGCACCTGGAGCACTCGATCAGGTCATTGCGTCATGTGGAGCGTGCTTGAGCAAGAGTCCCCGGGTTCAGCGCCCGGTGCAGCCGCCATTCCCGCATCCGAGCGGCGTCCGTCCGCCGGACATCCCGGCTGACCTGGTGCCCCGCCACGTCGCCCTGGTGATGGACGGCGACGGCCGGTGGGCCAAGCAGCGTGGGCTGCCCCGCACCGAGGGGCACAAAGAAGGCGAGTCCTCGCTGCTCGACGTGATCATGGGCGCCATCGAGCTCGGCATCCCCTACCTGTCCGCGTACGCGTTCTCGACGGAGAACTGGCGCCGGCACCCCGACGAGGTGCGGTTCCTGATGGGGTTCAACCGCGACGTGATCCACCGCCGCCGTGACCTGCTGAACGACACGGGCGTCCGCATCCGGTGGGCGGGCCGCCGCCCGAAGCTCTGGCGCAGCGTGATCAAGGAGCTGGAATACGCCGAGCAGCTGAGCGACGACAATACGGTGCTGACACTCCAATTCTGCGTTAATTACGGCAGCCGCTCGGAAATCGTGGACGCCGCCGCCGCGATCGCCGCCGAAGTCGCGGCCGGGAAAATCCGCCCGGATAAGATCAACGAGCGCCTTTTCTCGCGCTACCTGTACGAACCGGATATTCCCGATGTGGATCTGTTCGTGCGGTCGTCGGGGGAGCAGCGGCTGTCGAACTTCCTGCTCTGGCAGTCCGCCTACGCGGAACTGGTTTTCCTTGACACGTTGTGGCCCGATTTCGACCGGCGCCATCTGTGGCAGGCGTGCGAGATATACGCCGCGCGCGAACGGCGTTTCGGCGGCGCCCTGCCGAATGCCGTCCGCTCCGCTGCGGAAGGTGACCTGGCCGGCGGCCCGCTGGCACGCTGACCGGGCGCCGGCCGTGGCGGTCCGGTATTTCGGTTCGCGCGACGGGGCGCCGCCCCATAAGCTCAGGTGACATGGCCCTACGCAGTGACCGCCTCGACGCCATTGTCAACCTCAGCAAGCGACGCGGTTTCGTGTACCCGTCCAGCGAGATCTACGGCGGCCTGCGCGCGGCCTGGGACTACGGCCCGCTCGGCGTGGAGCTGAAGAACAACATCAAGCGCCAGTGGTGGCGGTCGATGGTGCAGGAGCGCGAGGACGTCGTGGGCCTGGACTCGAGCGTGATCCTCGCGCGCGAGGTGTGGGAGGCCAGCGGGCACGTCACCAACTTCACCGACCCGCTCACCGAGTGCCAGGTCTGTCACAAGCGGTACCGCGCCGACCACCTGCTCGAGGGGTACGAGGAGAAGCACGGCCACCCTCCGGAGCACGGCCTGGCGGACGTCACCTGCCCGAACTGCGGCACCCGCGGCGCGTTCGACGAGCCTCGCCAGTTCAACACCATGCTGCGGACCTACCTCGGCGCGGTCGAGGACACCTCGGGCCTGGCGTACCTGCGGCCGGAGACCGCGCAGGGCATCTTCATCAACTACAAGAACGTGCTCACCACCTCGCGGCGCAAGATCCCGTTCGGCATCGGCCAGACCGGCAAGTCGTTCCGTAACGAGATCACCCCGGGCAACTTCATCTTCAGGACCAGGGAGTTCGAGCAGATGGAGATGGAGTTCTTCGTCCGCCCTGGCAGCGACGAGGAGTGGCACGACTACTGGATCGAGGCCCGGCTCGCCTGGTACACGGAACTCGGGATCAAGAAGGAAAACCTGCGCCTCTACGAGCACCCGAAGGAAAAGCTGAGCCACTACTCCAAGCGCACGGTGGACATCGAGTACCGCTTCGACTTCGTCGGCACGGAGTGGGGCGAGCTCGAGGGCATCGCGAACCGCACGGACTTCGACCTGTCCACCCACCAGGAGCGGTCCAAGGTGGACATGACATACCTGGACCAGGAGAGCGGCGAGCGGTTCATCCCGTACGTCATCGAGCCCGCGGCCGGCGTGGACCGCGGCATGCTGACCTTCCTCATGGACGCCTACGCCGAGGACGAGGCCCCGGACGCCAAGGGCAGGCTGGAGAAGCGCACCGTGCTGCGGCTCGACCCGCGGCTCGCGCCGGTCAAGGTCGCGGTGCTGCCGCTGTCCCGCAACGCCGACCTGTCGCCGAAGGCCCGCGACGTGGCGGCCCTGCTGCGCAAGCGCTGGAACACCGAGTTCGACGACGCCAGCGCGATCGGCCGCAGGTACCGCCGCCAGGACGAGATCGGCACGCCGTTCTGCGTGACGGTCGACTTCGACTCGCTGGAAGACCAGGCCGTCACCGTCCGGGACCGGGACACGATGACCCAGGACCGCATCGGCATCGACGCCCTCGCCGACTACCTGGGCGGCCGTCTTCCTGTCTGGTAGCCAGGTCCGCCTAGGTCGGCCTAGGTCCGCCTAGGTCAGCGCGGATAGGACAGTGTCCAGGCCGGCGCCCGGCGCCACGCCTGCGCTCGGTTCGTCGGCGTGCGAGGCCCGGTCGAAGATCTCGGCGGCGGCCTGGTGGAATTCCGGCGGCAGCCCGGCGGCGGCCATCGACGCGGCGATCTCCTCCATCTCAGCCACCCATCGCCAGCCCTTCGCCGCCGCCGCGTCGGCGGACCGCTCCGATTGCGCCCGCAGCGCGGGCTGGGACAGGCCCCACTC
>NZ_JBARCR010000551.1:0-14380 GCF_049794275.1 Trebonia sp. | reverse complement strand
GTCCAGGCCCGGCGCGGGCAAGTTGTGTTCGGCGACCCGGCCCCGGTCAAGACCTGCCCCTTCTGCCTGTCCAGCGATCTCCCGGCCGCCGCGTCCAAGTGCAAGTACTGCGGCACCGACCAGCCAGCCGCCGCTGTCTGATCCAGAGCGAAGCTGGCCCGCTGGGCGGGTCCGGGTTGGGCTAATTCACTCTGTACGGGTGATCCAGGCCTAGGCGGGTGACCCGTAGCGTCCTGGTTACTACCCACCCGGGCTCTGGAGGTATGAGGATGGCAGTCGACACGTTCTTGGCCTATGTCGGGGTTTATAACAGCGCGGCCGACGCCGACGCCGACTATCAGGCGGTCAAGGACCTGCATACCAAGGAACACCTGATCGACGCCTATGACGCCGCGGTGGTCGAGCGCCGGGCCGACGGGAAGGTCAAGATCACCAAGAAGCACGAGACGCCGACGCGGGTCGGCGGGGTGCTCGGCGGCGGCGTGGGCCTGGCGACCGGCCTGGTCGTAGTCCTGTTCCCGTTTGCCGCGATCGGCGGCGGCCTGCTGGCGGTTACCACCGGCGGCGGCGCAATTCTCGGCGCGGTCGCAGGCCACGCGGCCGCCGGGATGAGCCGCAAGGACCTGAAGGAGCTCGGTGAGCATCTCGACGCCGGGCAGGCGGGCCTGGTCGTGGTCGCGGTGTCCGACATGGGCGCGAAGATCGAGCGGGAAATGAAGAGGGCCAGGAAAGTCGAGGCCAGGGAACTGAAGGCCGACACCGCCAGCATCGAGGCCGACGCGAAGTCCGCGGAAGGGTGATCTAACGCGAGAGAACCTCGCGCAGCTTAACGCGGGCGCCGGTGCGCAGGACAGACCGGCTGTAGATGCCGGCGGCGACGCGGGCCATCCACACGGTGGACACGGCCAGCAGCGCCGCGGCGACCACGACCTGCCACAGCGGCACGTCACCCGAGGCGTACAGCACGGGCATCGCGATCGGTGCGGTGGGCGGGAAGAAGCCGAGCACGTGATAGAAGACGCTCGCGCTGTTCGCGTAGATGACGGTGTAGGACAGGATGTAGGCGATGATCAGCGGCAGCTGCACGGGCAGGATCGTCGAGTTGACGTCGGACTGCCTGCTGACCAGCGAACCCGCCGCCGCGAACGCGGTGCAGTAGAAGGCGTAGCCGAGCACCACGAATACCCCGCCGGTCAGCACGATGCCGATCGCCGCGCCGTGCACTAGGTCGGACCCTGAGGCGAACCCGGCGACCACGAAGGCGATCACCATGGCCGCCGCCTGCGCCAGCGCGAGCAGCCCGATGCCGGTTACCTTGCCGACAAGCAGCTGGATCGGGCGGAGTGAAGAGAGCAGCACCTCCGCGATCCTGCTGCCCTTCTCCTCGCCGATGCCGAGCGCGATCTGCGACCCGTAGACGCTGATCATGATCCATACCAGGATCACGGTGAACAGGCCGGTCAGCCGGGATGACAGCGGTTTCGAGGGGGGCTCGAGGCCGCGCACCGGCAGCGCGATGCCGTGCGCCACCGCCGCGGCCGCGCCCGGCACGGTCTCGACCAGCTTGCTCAGCCCGGCGACCTGGGCGAGCGTCGCCAGCCCGCCGGACACGCCGCCGAGCGGCACCTGCTTGACCAGCACCTCTGTGTCGCCGACGAGCACCGCGCTCAGGTCACCGGAGCGCAGCGCCGCCTCCGCCGCCGCCACGCTCGGCTGCGGGACCGCGACCGTCTTGACGCCCGCCAGCCGCCCGGCCTCGGCGATGATGCCGGTCGTCGTTGCGGCGTTGCCGCCCACGTAGCCGATCCGCTCCGGCTTGGCGTTCCGCGACAGGATCGCGGGCAGCGCCACGCCGAGTGCGACCGCGAGAACCAGCACCACCGTGCTGATCGCGAAGGCGCGGGTCTTGGCGCGCTGGCGCAGTTCGCGGCGCGCGACCAGCCACGTCATCCGGGCCTGGCGGTTCACCGGCTGACCCCCGCGGCGGCGTGCTCGGCCTCGGCCTGCCCGACCGAAGCCCCGGTCACCTCACGGAACACCTCGGAGAGCCGGCGGTCCTCGAAGCTGAAATGCTCGATGGGGCCGGCCGCCCTGGCGAGATCGAGGATCCGCTGGGAGTCGGCACCGGTCGTTAGGGATATCAAAACCGTTCCTTCCGGACGGACGGCCTCGACCTCGCCGAGATCAGCCGCCAGCGACCGTGTCCAGGCGCCGTCGGCGTCACCGCCGACCCGCACCGCGAGCCGCAGGCGGTCGCCGCGCCGCAGCTCCTCGACGGGACCGGACGCGACGAGACGGCCGTGGTGAATGATGGCGACCGCCTCGCAGATGTCTTCGACGAGGTCAAGCTGGTGGCTGGAGAAGAGCACGGTGACGCCTGCCGCCGCGCGCTCGGCGAGGACCTGCCGCATGTCGTCGACGCCGCCCGGGTCGAGGCCTGCGAACGGCTCGTCGAGGACGAGCAGTTCCGGGTCGTGCACCAGGGCGACGGCGAGCTGGGCACGCTGCTGGTTGCCATGCGAGAGCGCGTCGATCTTGGCGTCCTCGCGGCCGGCCAGGCCGAGGCGGCGGATCCAGTGCGTGGCGGCCTTCTCCGCTGCCTGGTCGTTGACGTCGTGCAGCGTGGCGAAGTACTCGATCTGCTCGCGCAGCTTCATCCCCGGGTAGAGGCCGCGTTCTTCCGGCATGTAGCCGAAGTGCCGCCGCGCCTGTTCGTCGACTGGCTTGCCGCGCCAGCGGATCTCGCCCCCGTCCAGGCTGGCCACGCCGAAGATGGCGCGCATCGTGGTGGTCTTGCCAGCGCCGTTCGGACCGAGGAATCCGAAGACCTGGCCGGACGGGACGTCGAACGACAGCCCGTCGAGCGCGATGACCGACCCGTACCGGCGGCGCAAACCGTCAATCTCAAGCTCGACCGAAGCCATGGCTCAAGCCTAGTGGCGGCTCGCCCTGCCGTGGCGGTCGCCGGATTCCTACATCAGCACGACCGTGCGGTCGCCGTTGAGCAGCACGCGGTGCTCGGCATGCCAGCTGACCGCGCGGGCGAGCACCTGGGCCTCGACGTCCCGGCCAGCCTCGACGAGCCGCTCTGGCGTGTACGAGTGGTCGACGCGGACCAGCCCCTGCTCGATGATCGGCCCCTCGTCAAGGTCCGGCGTGACGTAGTGCGCGGTGGCGCCGACCAGCTTCACACCCTTGGTATAGGCCTGGTGGTAAGGCCTGGCGCCCTTGAAACTCGGCAGGAACGAGTGGTGGATGTTGATCATCCGGCCCTCGACCCGCTTGCAGACTTCCGGCGAGAGGATCTGCATGTAGCGGGCCAGTACGACGAGCCGCGTCTGTGTCTCGTCGATGAGCGAAAGCAACGTGGCCTCGGCGGCCGGCTTGCTGTCCTGCGTCACCGGTAGGTAGTGGAACGGCAGCTTGTAAGACTCGGTCAGGTCTCGGTAGGTGTCGTGGTTGGAGACCACCCCGGTGATGTCGATGGGCAGCGAGCCTGACCTCCAGCGGAAGAGCAGGTCGTTCAGGCAGTGCCCGAGCTGAGAGACCATCAGCAGCGTCCGGATCCGCGAGGTCGCGCCGTGCAGCCGCCACGACATGTGGAACGACTCGGCGACCCACGAGAAGTCGCGCTCGAGCTCCGCCACCGGGCGGCCGGGCGGCGGCACCGAGAAGTGCACCCGCATGAAGAACAGCCCGCCGTCCGGCTCCCCGTACTGCTGGCTGTCGATGATGTTGCCCGAGTGCTGCACCAGGAAGCTTGACACCGCGTACACGATTCCCGGCTTGTCCGGGCAGGACAGCGTCAGGATGAACTCCAGGCCTGCGCTTTCCGGCTTGCTCATACCGGACACGATACATGCCTGGCTGAGCATGGCTTAAGCCGTACAAATAAGGTTTCAGGCGCGGTTGTGCGCGGAGCACAAATGACTGTTCAGTCGCCCAGCTCACGGCGGCGGCGGGTCACGAACTCGGACAGCTCGGCCTGGATGGCGTCGTCGATCGGCGGGGCCTCGTACCCGTCGAGCGTGGCCCGCCAGATCTCGCCCGCGCGGGCGGTGGCGTCCTTGCCGCCGAGGCGCAGCCATCGTTCGAAGTTCGCTGTCGACGACAGCAGCGGACGGTAGAAGCAGGTCCTGAACCGCTCCAGGGTGTGCGCCGCGCCGAGGAAGTGCCCGCCGTGCCCCACCTCCTCATGCGCGCCGAACGCCAGCGATTCCTCGGTGATCTCCAGCGGCGTGAACTCGACGCGCAGCTCGCGCAGCAGCTCGATGTCGATGATGAACTTCTCGTAGCAGGTGACCAGGCCGCCCTCCAGCCATCCCGCCGCGTGCATGACGAAGTTGGTGCCGGCCAGGAAGGTTGGCAGCAGGGTCATCAGCGACTCGTAGGCGGCCTGCGCGTCCGCGGTCTGCGAGGAGTTCAGCCCGCCGCCGGTGCGGAACGGCAGCCCGTAGTGCCTGGCGAGCTGGCCGGTGCACAGCAGCCCGATCGCTGACTCCGGGGTGCCGAACGACGGCGATCCCGACTGCATGTCGATGTTGGACAGGAACGACCCGAAGATCACCGGGCAGCCGGGCCTGATCAGCTGTGCGAGCGCGATCCCGGCTAGCGCCTCAGCAAGCTGCTGCGCCAGGGCCGCGGGGATCGTCACCGGCGACATCGCGCCCATCAGCAGGAACGGTGTCAGCACCACCGGCTGGTTCGCGGCGCAGTACTCGAACTGCGCGTCGAGCATCCGGTCGTCCCAGCGCAGCGGTGAGTTGCAGTTGATCAGCGACACCACGGCCGGCGTCCGCTCAATGGCCGCCCGGCCCGCGTCCGCCCCCGCCCCGCCGCCGAACAGGATCGAGGTCATCGCGAGCGTGTCCGCGGCGTTGCCGCCTGACACGACGTTGCCCATGTAGATCTTGTCGGTCAGCGTGGCCAGCGCGTAGATCATGTCCAGATGGCGGGAGTCGAGCGGCGCGTCGTTCGGCTCGCAGATCACGCCGCCCGCCGAGTCCAGCTGCGGGAAGGCCTGCGAGAGCTTGCACAGCCGGTGGTAGTCGTCGAGCGTGGCGTCGCGCCGGACGTCGCCCTCGCGGATGAACGGGCACCCGTACACCGCGCCGAACACCATGTGATCCCCGCCGATGTGCACCGTGTTCGCGGGGTTGCGGGCCTGGATGTCGAACTCCCGCGGCGCCTTGGCGACCTGCTCGAGCACGAACTCCGGGTCCAGGTAGACGACGTCGCCGTCGGTCCGCTGGCCAGCCTTGGCGAATAGCTCGACCGCCTCCGGCTTCGCGAACTGCACGCCGATCTCCGACACGATCCGCTTCCAGCCGCGCTCGAGCACGCCGATCGCGTCCGCGGACAGGATCTCGTACCGAGGCATCGTATTGACAAACACGTCCATATCGTAGAACTTGGTTCCATAAAGTGGAATAGGCCGCACCCGAGGCAGAACGAATGAGCAATCCCCCCAACGGCACCCAGGCCGTGGACCGGGCAGCCAGGCTGCTTTCCGAGGTGGTGCACGCCAGCGACCCGGTCACGTTCACTGAGCTCACCGCCGCGACCGGGCTGGCCAGGTCCACCACCTCCCGGCTGCTGCTCGCCCTGGAACGCAATCACCTGATCCGCCGCGACGACCACGGCAGGTTCCTGCCCGGGGAGATGTTCGTCAGCTTCGCCTGGCGCGGCGGCGCTGACACGAGCCTGGTCGCGGTCGCCCAGCCGTTCCTTGACCGGCTCGCCAAGGGCACCGGCGAGACCATCAACCTGGGGGTCTCCAGCGGCACCAGCGTCGAGCAGATCGCCCAGGTGGACTGCGCCTACATGATCGGCGGCACCAACTGGGTGGGCCTGTCTGTGCCGCTGCACGCGTCCGCGCTCGGCAAGGTGCTGCTCGCCTACGGCGCGGCGCAGCTGCCGAAGGGGCCGCTGCAGCGGTGCACCGAGCGGACGATCACCGCGGAGTCCTCGCTGCGCGCCGAGCTGGCGACCGTCCGCGCCCGCGGCTACGCCGTGACCGACGAGGAGCTCGAGCCAGGGCTGATCGCGCTCGCCGGGCCGGTGTTCCGCTACGACGGGACGGTGGTGGCCGCGATGTCGGTCTCCGCTCCCACCTCGCGGATGACCCGTGAGGCAGTGACTAACGCCGCCCGCCGCTGCGTCGACGAGGCCGCAGGCCTGTCCTCCGCGCTGGGCTACCGGCCCAGGCCGCGACCGGGTACCGCCAAGACCCGGGCCAGGCGCGTGGCGGACAGGGCGTGACAGCATGACCAAAGACGAGCTGCTCGGCGAACTGTACGACAAGACGCTCACCGGGAACGCCCCGGCGGTGCTCGACCTGACGAATCAGGGCCTCGGGCAGGGCCTTGGCCCGGAGACGCTGCTCTACGAGGCGCTGATCCCGGCCCTCGAGGAGGTCGGCGCCCGGTTCGAGCGCGGCGACTTCTTCGTCCCTGAGATGCTGATCGCGGGCAAGGCGATGGCCGGGGCGCTGGAGATCCTGCGCCCGCTGCTGGCCGAGACGGGCGCGGAGACGATCGGCACGGTGGTGATGGGCACCGTGAAGGGCGACGTGCACGACATCGGCAAGAACCTCGTGAACATCATGTTCGAGGGCGCGGGGTTCCAGGTCATCGACCTCGGCGTGCAGGTCGCGCCGGAGAAGTTCATCGAGGCGATTAAGACACACAAGCCGGATATCGTCGGCTTTTCCGCCTTCTTGACCACCACGATGCCGATGTTCAAGGCGAACATCAACGCGCTGCAGAAGGCCGGCCTCAGAGACCAGGTCATCGTGATGGTCGGCGGCGCGCCGGTAACCCAGGAGTACGCCGACGTGGTCGGCGCCGACGGCTACGCGGCGGACGCCTCCGCAGCGGTGGTCAAGGCGAAGGAACTGATCCGCCGCCGCCGCGCGCTCGCGAACGCTTAGCCACCGGGCCAGGCCGATGCATACCACGCTGTCCAGCGCGACGAAGACCGTCACGATCGGCCCTGACCAGCCGTTCGCGATCATCGGGGAACGGATCAACCCGACCGGCCGCAAAGTGTTCCAGCAGCAGCTGCGCAACGGCGACCTGTCCAGGATCGCGATCGACGTCGAGCAGCAGGTGGCCGGCGGCGCGATGCTGCTCGACGTGAACATGGGCGCCCCGCTGGCCGATGAGGCGGCGCTCATGGTCAAGGCGGTCACGCTCATCCAGCAGCTGACTGACCTGCCGCTGGTCATCGACTCCTCGATCCCCGAGGTGCTCGAGGCGGGCCTCCGCACCTACCAGGGCAAGGCGCTGGTCAACTCGGTGACCGCCGAAGACGAGCGGCTGCATACGATCCTGCCGCTCGTCAAGGAGCACGGCGCCGCCGTTATCGGGCTGCCGAACGACGAGGAGCAGATCCCAGACGAACCCGAGCGCCGGCTCGAACTGGCCAGGAAGCTCGTCGCCGTGGCGACGGACACGTACAAGATCCCGCTCGAGGACATCGTCATCGACCCGCTCGCGATGCCGGCCGGCGCCGACACCGGGCACACCGGGCGGACCCTGGAAACCCTCGCCCTGCTCAGGCAGGAGTTGGGCGTGAACACCACGCTCGGCGCGTCGAACCTGAGCTTCGGCATGCCGCACCGGGAGGCGATCACCGCCGCGTTCCTGCCGCTCGCCGCCGCGAGCGGGCTGACCAGCGCGATCATGGACGCCCGCTCGCCGCAGGTGGTCCGCGCCGCCAGGGCAGCTGACCTGCTGCTCGGCCGCGACGACTGGGGGGCGGCCTGGATCGCGGCCTACCGCGCGGAACAAGCCGGGAAACCCCCGTCATGACCCAGCGGGTCGACCTGCGCTTCAACGGCCAGCCGGTGCGGGTGCCGCGCGGGGTCACCCTGTTCGACGCGGCGAGCTGGAACGGCATCGCGATCGACTCCACCTGCGGCGGGCACGGCACGTGCAAGAAATGCCGCATCAGGTTCCGCGAGAACCCGCCGGCCCCGACCAGCCTCGACGTCCGCGCTTACACCGCGCAGGAGATCAAGGACGGGTGGCGGCTCGCCTGCCGGACGCCGGCGACCGTCGACGCCGACGTGGAGGTGCCGCCGCTGACCACCCGGCCGAAGGCGGCGATGGTCGGCGTCGGCCGTCAGGTGATCCTTCGCCCGGCGGTCTCCAAGCGCTACCTCGAGCTGGCCGAGCCGAGCTTGGCCGACCAGGTCACCGACCTAGAGCGGGTGCTCGCCGCGCTGACCGATTTGGAGCCCGCGGCCGACCTGGCGGTGCTGGCGACCCTCGGCCCGGTGCTGCGGCAGGCCGACTTCAAGGTGACCGCCGTCGTCGTCGACGACAGGCTGATCGCGGTCGAGCCCGGCGACACGACACAGCGCGGCTTCGGCCTGGCCTTTGACCTCGGCACCACCACGGTGGTCGCCACGCTGCTCGACCTGACCACCGGCACCCCGGTGGCGGTGCGGTCGATGCTCAACAAGCAGCAGCCGTTCGGCGCCGACGTGATCACCAGGATCAGCGCGACGATGCTCGACCCGGCGGCGCGGGACAAGCTGCAGCAGCTCGCCAGGGAGACCCTCGCGGAGCTGGCGGCCGGCGTGTGCGAGGAGGGCGGGGTTCAGCCGGGCGAGGTCTACGAGGTCGCGCTCGCGGGCAACGCCACGATGGTCCACCTGGTCCTCGGCATGGACCCCGAGCCTCTCGGCGTCGCGCCGTTCATCATGGCCGCCCGGCTGCTGCCTGAGATCAGGGCGCGGGACCTCGGCGTCCCTGCGCACCCGGGAGCGCGCGCGGTGGTGTTCCCCGCGTTCGGCGCCTACGTCGGCGGTGACATCACCGCCGGGCTGCTGGCCAGCGGGATGGACCGCGACCCGCGGATCCGGCTGTTCATCGACATCGGCACGAACTGCGAGATCGTGCTCGGCGGCCGGGACTGGCTGCTGGCGACGGCCGCCCCGGCCGGGCCCGCGTTCGAGGGCGCCGCGATCCGCTGCGGGATGCGCGCCGCCGACGGCGCGATCGAAGCGGTGACGATCACCCCGGACGGGGACCTGAACCTCACGGTAATCGGCGACACGGAGCCGCGCGGCCTGTGCGGCTCTGGCCTTGTCGACGCGGTGACCGCCCTCGTGGAGGCAGGGCTGCTCGAAGGCTCGGGCCGGTTCGTCCCGGCCGAGGATGCCAGCCGGATCGCGCCCGGCCTCGCCAGCCGCCTCACCACCGTCGGCGCGGAACGGGTCTTCATGCTGCACGGCGACATCTACCTGTCGCAGCGCGACATCCGCGAGCTCCAGTTCGCCAAGGCGGCGATCGCGACCGGCTGGCGCATCCTGCTCGAGGAGGCCAGCCTCACCGAGGAGGACGTCAAGCAGGTGCTGCTGGCGGGGTCGTTCGGCTCTTACCTGTCGCCGAAGTCCGCGATCCGCATCGGCCTCGTCCCCGCCGTCCCGGTCCGCCGCGTGGTCGCCGCAGGGAACGTCGCCGGCGAAGGCGCCAAGATGGCCCTGCTCTCCGTCCGCGAACGCGCCGCCGCCCTGGCCCTCCTCGAGGAGGTGAGGTATGTCGAGCTCTCCGACCGCGGCGACTTCAACGACCGGTTCATCGACCAGCTTGGGTTCAGTTGAGGTCATCGCCTGCGGCGCCTTGGCCGCGCACATCAGGGAAATAGCCGCCCGCCGCGGCTGGCCGCTGGTGGTCCGTCCGCTGCCCGCCCGCCTCCACAACCGCCCGGAAAAAATCACCCAGTATGCAGAACGGGCCCGTTCCTCCGCCCCCACGGTCCTGGCCTACGCCGACTGCGGCACGTACGGCAAGCTAGACGAATTCTGCACGGCCAACGACATCCCCCGCCTCCCCGGCCTGCACTGCTACGACGTCTTCGCCGGGCAAGAGCGCATCGCGGCCCTCTTCGACGAGGAACCAGGCACCTACCTGCTAACGGACTACCTAGTCCGCACCTTCGACAAAACAGTCCTGGCAAGCCTGGGCCTCGACAAGCACCCAGACCTCTGGCCCGACTACTTCGCCCACTACAAAAGAGTCGTCTGGCTGGCGCAAGCGCCCACCCCCTCTCTCGAAGCCGAAGCCCAGCGCATAGCCAACCTCTTCGCCCTCCCCCTAACCACCATCCCCACAGGCGTCGGGGGCCTGGAATCCGCCCTAGCCACCCTCCTCGAAGGTATTGGCGGTGTGGCCCACACCGCCAATAGATCCGCACCTGTGGCCCACACCGCCAATCCCGCCGACCGCGTGGGCGCGACTGGAGTGGAAGCAGAGCACCAATGAGGCGTTTGGCACCCGTGGGAGATAGCGCACGGCAGAGGTGGGCGCCGGCCCCGGGCCTGGCGCCCAGGCCGATAAGGGTCCTGCTGGGGCACATGGGTTTGGGGCAACGCCGATGCTCGCGGGGCGAGCGAGGGCCGCAGGTCCAGAGGGCGGCCCGTCCGGCTTGGCCAACGCCGAGTCTGTCCGGCGCAGGCAACGACCCGCGGACGCCCAAGGGGCAAGCGAGGGGCGCAGTGGAGGTACGACGCGTTGTTCGGGGCTGCTCTCAGGCCCCGACTGAACGCGTCGGACCCACCACAAGCCTCACGCGCCACCACCATGGAGGTACTAATCGTGAGTGAGGTCCCAACCCGCGCCAGCGCCGTTGTGATCGGCGCTGGAATCGTAGGCAACAGCCTCGTCCACCACCTAGCCCTGCTCGGCTGGCGTGACGTCGTCCTAGTCGACAAGGGCCCGATGCCCAACCCCGGCGGGTCTACCGGGCACGCGTCGAACTTCATCTTTCCTATCGAGTACTCCAAGATGATGTTCGAGCTGACCAGGGACTCCACTGAGCAGTACAAGGCCCTGGGCGTGTTCACAGAAAGCGGCGGCATCGAGGTAGCCCGCACGCCAGAGCGGATGATCGAGCTGCGCCGCCGCACCACGCAGGCCAAGTCGTGGGGCATCCCGGCGGAGATTCTCACCCCGGAAGGCGTCCGCAAGCTCGTGCCCTACCTGGACGAGTCAGTGATCCTCGGCGGCGGCTACTTCCCGACCGTGGGCGTCGTGGACTCGCTGCGCGCCGGCACGCTGATGCGCGACCAGGCTCGCACCTCCGGCGCGCTCACCGTCCTGCCGGGCGCCGAAGTCCTCGACATCAGCGTGAGCGGTGACCGGGTGCGCGGGGTCGTGACGACCGCTGGCGAGATCGAGACCGGTAACGTCGTCATCTGCTGCGGGGTGTGGTCGCCGCGGATCGCGCGGATGGCGGGCGCGCGGCTCGCGCTCACCCCGACTGTGCACCAGATGATCAGCGTTGGGCCGATCGCGCTGTTCGCCGGCACCACCGGCGAGATCAGCTACCCGATCGTGCGGGACGTCGACACCGGCATGTACGAGCGGCAGCACGGCGGCGACATGGAGGTCGGCTCCTACATGCACCGGCCGATCATCGTCGACCCCGACGCCATCCCGTCCAACGAGGAGGCGGCGCTGTCGCCGACCGAGCTGCCGTTCACCGCCGACGACTTCGACCCGCAGCTCGCCCAGGCCCTTGAGCTGATGCCCGAGCTCCTCGGCGACGAGAAGGCCGGCATCAGGTACGCGATCAACGGGCTGATCTCCATGACCCCGGACGGCCATCCGCTGCTCGGCGAGACGCCCGAGGTGAAGGGGCTGTGGTCGGCGGCAGCGAGCTGGATCAAGGAAGGTCCTGGCTGCGGGCGCGCCATCGCCGAGCTGATGTCGGGGAAGGTTCCCACGATCGACGTCCACGAGGCCGACGTCGCGCGGTTCTACCCGTCGTCACGGGCGACGGGCTTCGTCCGGGCCCGGGCCGCTGAGTCGTTCAACAAGATGTACGGCATCGTGCACCCGGCGGAGCAGTTCGAGTCGGCCCGCCCGCTGCGCACCGGGCCGCTGTACGAGCGGACCAGGGAGCTCGGCGCGGTGTGCTACGAAACCGCCCGCTGGGAGCGGCCGCACTGGTACGCGTCGAACGAACCGCTGCTCGAAACGTACGCGGGCCGCCTCATGGAGCGTCCCGCCGAGTGGGAGTCACGGTGGTGGTCGCCGATCATCAACGCCGAGCACCTGGCGATGCGCGACGCGTGCGGCCTCGTCGACCTGTCCGCGTTCACCGTGCTCGACGTGACAGGGCCGGGCGCGCTGGCCGGGCTGCAGCACCTGGCCGTCGCGCAACTCGACGTCCCGGCCGGCCGGGTGGTCTACACGTCGCTGCTCAACGACGAGGGCGGTTTCGTCGCCGACCTCACGATCATGCGCCTGGGCGCGACCTCGTTCCGGATCGTCACCGGCGCGTCGACCGGTGGCAGCGACGCCAAGTGGATCGCCGACCACCTGCCTGACGACGCCCAGCTCACGGACGTCTCCTCCGGGTGGGCCACGCTCGGGCTGTGGGGGCCGCGCGCCTGGGACGTGCTCACCTCGGTGAAGCGTGATGGGGACCAGAGTCCGCCGCGTACGTTCGGGATCAGTGAATTCACCGAAATCGGGGGAGCGGTCGTGCTCGCCTCGAGAATCTCCTACGTGGGCGAGTTCGGCTGGGAGCTGCACGTGCCCGCCGAGCAGGCCGGGCAGTTGTGGGACCTGCTGCGGGAAGCCGGGCGGCCGCACGGGCTGGTGCCGGTGGGGATCGGCGTGTACGCGACGACGGCGCGGCTCGAGAAGGGGTACCGGGCGTACGGCGCGGAGCTGACGCCCGAGTACAACCTTGTCGAAGCCGGGATGACGCGGCCACGGGTCAAGCCGCAGTCGTTCATCGGCAAGGACGCGTACCTGGCGCAACGGGAGGTGGCGCCGGACGCGGTGCTGTGCACGCTGACCGTGGACTCTGCCGTGTCCGCTGACGGGACCCCGAGGTACGCGCTCGGCGGCGAGCCGATCCTCGCGCTCGACGGGTCGCGGCTGGTGGACGCGCTGGGGCGGCCGTCCTATGTAACGTCCGCGGGGTCAGGGCCTTCGGTGGGCAAGCACCTGCTGATGGCCTATCTGCCGCCGGCGGTGGCCGGCGCGGGGACCTCGCTGCTCGTGGAGTACATGGGCGAGCCGTACCCGGTGACCGTGGCCGGGTCGGGGGCCGTGTTCGACCCGTCCGGCTCCCGGATGCGGTGAGCTGCCATGGACGTGCTGGTCTGTGTCAAGCGGGTGCCGACAGTAGGCGGCGCCATTACGGTGTCCGCCGACGGGCTGTCCGTGGATACCCGGATGTCCGGTTTCACGATCAGCCCGCATGAGGAGTGCGCCGTCGAGGAGGCCGTGCGGCTCGTGGAGCGGTTCGGCGGGTCGGTGACGGTGGTGACGCTGGGGCCCGCCGAGGCGGAGGAACAGCTCCGGTCGTGCCTGGCCCTGGGGGCGTCGGCCGCGGTCTTGCTCGAGACGCCGGCCGGGGCGGAGTTCGGGCCGGCCGCGACGGCCGAGGCCCTGCATTCCGTGGCGGCCGACGGCGGGTTCGACCTGGTGCTGCTCGGCAACGAGGCGGCCGACACCGGGGACTACCAGGTCGGCATCCGGCTGGCGCACCTGCTCGGCCGGCCGGTGGCGACCGGGATCAAAGCGCTGACCGTGGACGAAGAGGGGACGTCGGCGGCGGCGCGGCGGGAGTACCGGGGCGTCGCGGAGACCTACACACTGCCGCTGCCGTGCGTGCTGACGGTCCGCGAGGGGATCAACCTGCCGCGTTATCCGTCGCTGCCCGGCCGGCTGCGGGCGAAGCGGGCGGTTATCTCGCGCGTGCCGGTGTCGCCCGTTGCTGGCGCGGCCCTGCGGACGATGGCGCTGCGGGTCCCCGCGGCCGCGCGTCGTGAGGCTACCGTGCTGGGGCACGGCGTCGACGCGGTGCCCGCCCTGGTGTCGGTGCTCGCGGAGCTCGGGGTGCTGTCATGACGGTGTTCTGCCTGGTGGAAGTCGACGACGGCGGCGTGGTGGACGCCTCGCTCAGGGCGCTGACCCTCGCGCGCGGCGTGGCGGCTCAGGCGGGCGACGGGCTGGCGGCCGTGGTGTTCGGCGAACCGCCGGCGGACGACCTCGCCGCTTACGGGGTCGATGACGTCTATGCGGTGTCAGGGATCGACGGCTACGCGCCGCAGGCCTGGGGGCGTGCGCTGGCTGCGCTGGCGGACGGCGCGTCCGCGGTGGTTGCCGCCGGGACAGACCGCGGCAACGAGGTGCTGGCGCACGTGGGTGCCATCACCGGCCTGCCGATGGCGGCCAACTGCGTCGCCGTCTCGGCGGGCAGCGGCGGCTCGTTCGAGATCGTGCGACAGCGCTGGGCCGGGCTGCTGCTCGAGGAGGCGGTGCTCGACGCGCCGATAGCACTGCTGACCGCGGCGACCGACGCGGGCACCGCGGCGCCCGCCGACGCGCCGGGTTCCGCCGCCGTGCAC
>NZ_JBARCR010000550.1:0-3537 GCF_049794275.1 Trebonia sp. | reverse complement strand
GCACTTTCGCCGGCCCGAAGCTGACGCTTCCGGTCGCGGTGACCGTCTTCCCGAGGGACATCCCACGCCTGCCACGAAGCTGGATCGAAGACACCTACAGCAATCTGATCCACTACGGCGAGGCCGGCAAGGGCGGGCACTTCGCGGCCCTGGAACAGCCCGAGATCCTGGTCAGCGAAATCCGCACCGGCCTGCGCACCCTCCGTTCCTGACGCCAACGCGCAAGCTCAGGAACGCACGCGTATCATCGCGCAGTGGCCACCGGATGCGCCGCGGGACGCGGTGAGCACGTTCTGCCTCGAGCACGCCACCTCCGCGGAAGACCCTCTACGCGATCCGGCGACGGCGCTCGAGGAGGGGCAGGCCACGGCTCTTGAGCCGCACAGCCGACGGCCCCGGCCGAGCCCGAACCAGATCACCGAGGACATCAAGAAGCAGGTCAGCGCTACCGGACGTCCAATCCGGTCACGGCACGCCCGATCAGCATCCGCTGAATTTCGCTCGTTCCCTCAAAAATCGTGAAGATCTTGGCGTCGCGGTGCCAGCGCTCGACCGGGTACTCGCGGGTGT
The DNA here is from genome assembly GCF_049794275.1 of Trebonia sp. Lineage (NCBI taxonomy): Bacteria > Bacillati > Actinomycetota > Actinomycetes > Streptosporangiales > Treboniaceae > Trebonia > Trebonia sp. The sequence continues at coordinate 2,967 of NZ_JBARCR010000550.1, read as the reverse complement.
AGCCGTTGCCGCCGAGGATCTGGATCGCCTGCTCCGTCACGCGGACCGCGGTCTCCCCCGCCACTAGCTTGGACATCGAGCCCTCGGCGTGCTGGAACGGCTTGCCCTGGCGGGCCATCCAGGCCGCGCGCCAGGTGAGCAGCCGTGCCGCGTCGACCGCCGCCTGCATGTCGGCGAGCTGAAAGGCGACCCCCTGGTTCTGCCCGATCGGCCTGCCGAACTGGGTCCGCTCCCTGGAGTACTCCGCCGCGAACTCCACCGCCGCGCGGGCGACGCCGACGGCCATCGCCGCGACCGACGGCCGGGACGCCTCGAACGTCTTCATCGCCGCTTGCTCGCCACCGGGCTGGCCCTCCCGGACCCGGGCCAGTCTTTCCTCGAGCCTTTCCCTGGTACCCACCAGACAACGTCCCGGGACGCGGACGTCGTCCAAAACCACCTCGGCGGTATGCGACGCCCGGATGCCGTGCTTACGAAACTTCTGCCCCATGGAAAGGCCCGGCGTGCCCGGCGGCACGATGAAACTGGCCTGCCCCCGTGAGCCCAGTTCCGGATCAACGGACGCCACCACCACGTGCACATTGGCAATGCCGCCGTTGGTGGCCCAGGTCTTCACGCCGTTGATGACCCACTCGTCGGCGGCCTCGTCGTAGACGGCCCTGGTCCGGATCGCGGCCACGTCGCTGCCTGCGCCGGGCTCCGAGGAACAGAATGCCCCGAGTTTCACGTCGGACGCGTCCCCGAACATCTGCGGGCACCACTCGCCGATCTGCTCAGGCGTCCCGGTAGCCGTGACCGACACGGCGGCGAGAGTACTTCCGACAAGGGACAATCCGATGCCCGCATCCCCCCAGAACAGCTCCTCGTACGCCACCGGGATGCCAAGCCCGGATTCCTCGAAGAACTGCGTCGCGAAGAAGTCGAGCGAATACAGCCCGATCTTGGCCGCCTCCTGCAGGATCGGCCACGGGGTCTGCTCCCGCTCGTCCCAGTCGGCAGCCGCGGGCCGGATCACCGACGCCGCGAATTCGTGCACCCAGTCGCGCATCTCGCGCAGGTCCCGGCTGAGCTCCAGCGAGAACGCCGGCTTAACATCTGTCACGTTACTGGACGGTAACATAAATGTCTCCGCCGCGGAAGTGACTCCACGAGTCAATTCGAAGAAATTTGTCCGAACGTATGGTGGCGTCTCCCACTCCCACCTGCGACTACGCCGGCATTCCCGCTACATCACTAGTTAATGATCTTCGTACATCGCTAGTAAAGAAGCAGTTAATCGGCCTGCCGCATCCTCATATCAAAGGGGATAACACGGAGTGGGGAGATCGAAATGAACAGCAGCATGTACCACCAGATCGCCAAGACCACCGTCGCCGACCGGCTGCTGGCAGCCGAGCACGCCAGGACCGTGCGCGCCGCCCGCCCGGCGCGGCAGCGCCGCCTGCCCGTCAGCCTGCGGGGCCTGATCGTCACCCGCCGCGTCCGCGCGCTGGCCCGCCTCCGGACGGCATAGCCGGCCGAAACGTGACCTGGCTCACGCGGCGAGCCTGGCTCGCTTAGGTAAAATCCGCCGTTCCGGCGGGCGGCAATTAGTCCGCCCGCCGGAACGGTCTTTCTTTGCCCTAATCCTGGCATGGACCTTAGGCCCGGAATTCGCGGACCGGCGCCGCCGCACGCCCGGAACCGCCTTCGGCTAGCGCCGTCCCCGCCCCCGTCTCCCCGCTTCCCGGCGACTTAGGGACAGAAAGTCACACTCTTCTTGCTGTTATCATCAATTTGGCGTAATTTTCTGCCCCTAAGTCGTGGGGCGGTCCCTAGTGGCGCGGCAGCAGCGGTCGAGGGATGATTGTTTCGTGACTGATAGTGATTTTTCGGATGCGTTGCGCAAGATAGATATAGGGACTACGGCTCGGTGGCGGGCAGCCGGGCTTTCGGCGCGGCAGCTGCACTCCCTTACCGTGTCGGGCCATCTGGTCAAGATACGCCGCGGGGTCTACGCAACCAGCAACGTCATGGCCCGGGCTGAGACCGACCCCGGCTTACGGCATGCTCTTTACGTCGTCGCGGTCACGGACACCAGGACCGGCAAAGGAGTAGCCAGCCACCACTCCGCGGCCCAGCTGCTGGGGCTGAACCTCCTGAACCCACAGTCACCGGGAACCGTGATGCTCACCGTTCCGCCCGGAACGCGCGTTAGCTACTACGCCAGGACCGGGGTCGTCTGCCACATGGCGGAGCTGCCGAGCGAGCACCTGACCACGCTGTACGGCGTACCTGCGACCACGGCGGCGCGCACCGTTGTTGATATCGCACGGACGGCCAGTTTCATGGAAGGCGTCGTAGTGACCGACTCGGCGCTGTATGAGCGGCATACGTCGAAGACGGAGCTACGCCGGGTGCTTCTGCGATGTGATCGGTGGCCCGGGATTTCGCGATCGCGGCGGGTGGTTGAGTTCGCGACCGGCCTGGCCGAATCGGTGCTCGAGTCGTGTGCGCGGGTCGTTTTCCGTGAGCAGGGGTTGCCGGCCCCGGAGCTTCAGGTGCACATCTCTGGCCGCGATCGCACCGTGATCGCACGGGTTGATTTCTTCTGGCGCCGATACAACGTGATTGCCGAATCCGACGGGCTGCTCAAGTACGACGGCGGCGAAAGGGCTATCGCCGAACTTAAGAGGGACCGCCTGCTGCGCGAGGAGGGGTACGAGGTCGTCCACTTCACCTGGCAGGAGCTGTTCAGCGATCCGGTCCGCGTGGCCGGACGGATCCGGGCGGCGTTCGAGCGGGCCAGCCGTCTCAGCCGGCGGGGGTTACGGTTCGCGGGTGGCGCGGTAGGCCGCGACGGTTTGCATCTTGTGCCAGCGGGCGTACTGCTCGATCGCGGCCTGGTCGCGGGATTCCAGCAGGTCGATGAGGTGGGCGTGCTCGGTGATGGCGGGTTTGAAGCGTTCGGGCAGGTACGCGAACATC
>NZ_JBARCR010000549.1:0-1856 GCF_049794275.1 Trebonia sp. | reverse complement strand
CTGCACCCGGACAAGACCAGGATCATCTACTGCAAGGACTCCCGCCGTCGCAAGCCATGGGACGGCGCGGTGTCCTTCGACTTCCTGGGATATGCCTTCCGGCCCCGCGACACCATGGGGAAGAACGGCAGGTTCACCGGGTTCGACCTGGCAGCTAGCCCGAAGGCGGTCAAGCGGATGAGCGAGACCGTCTCCGGGTGGCGGCTTCACCGGCGCACCGACCTCACCTGGGAACAGCTCGCCGGCTGGATCGGCCCGGTCATCCGCGGGTGGATGGCCTACTACGGCCGGTTCCGCCATTCTGTGCTGGACCCGCTGCTCGCCAGGATCAACCACCACGTCCAGAAATGGATCAGGCGCAAATACCGGCGGCTGCGGCCCTACCGGGCCATGAAGCGCGCCTGGATCCGGATCACCACCCACACGCCGGGGCTGCTGCTGGGTTTCCCCTCCCAGCGTGGAGAGATCCTCTTAAGGGAGAGGAGTTCTCCGATGGGAGAGTCGCGGAGGAAGTTCGATAAGGACTTCCGGGAGGGCGCGGTGCGGCTGGTCCGGGAGACGGGCAAGCCGATCGCGCAGGTGGCGCGTGACCTCGGGATCAACGAGGGCACGCTGGGCAACTGGGTCGGTGCGGACCGGCGCCGCCGGGACGGCGGGGACGGGCAGCTGAGCGAGGATGAGCGCGCGGAGCTGGCGCGGCTGCGCCGGGAGAACGCGGAGCTGGCGATGGAGCGCGATGTGCTCAAGCGCAGCGTGGCCCTCTGGGTCAAGGACGCGATGGGCAGCAGGTAGCCGTGGCCCGCTTCATCGCTTCCCAGAGGGATGCGCACGGCATCCCGCAGGCGGTCAGCTGCCGGGCGCTGGGGGTGTCCCAGTCCTGGTTGTACAAGTGGAAGGGCGGACAGCTCCCGCCGCGGGCAGCGCGGCGGGAGCGGCTCAAAGCCGAGATCGCGCGGCTGTTCGCCGAACGTGAGGGGAAGGACGGGTCGCCGCGGATCACCGCTGCGCTGCGCGATGACGGGTGGCGGGTCAGCGAGAACACGGTCGCGGCGCTGATGCGCGAGCAGGGCCTGGCCGCCCGGCGCAGGCGCAGGCGCAGGGTGACCACAAGGCCGGGCAGGGGCCGGTGGCGGGCACCGGACCTGGTCAAGCGCAAGTTCGCCGCCGGCGGGCTCAACCGCCGCTGGTATGGCGACGGCACCGAGATCGTCACCGGTGAGGGCAAGCTGTACCTCGACTCGGTGATGGACATGGGCTCGCGCCGGATCGTCGGGTTCGCGCTCGGCGCCCATCATGATGCGGCGCTGGCCTACGGGGCGCTGGCGATGGCGGTGGCCGTCCGCGGCGGGGCTGTTCCCGGCGTGGTGTTCCACACCGATCAGGGCAGCGAGCTTAAGTTCAGGGGATCGTCGCAACACCTTCGATGGAGGTGTGGTTCGTGACGATGCGGGAGCGGCAGCGGCAGGTTCAGCTATACCGGGGGCAGATGCCTTCTCCGGGCCGGCCGACGGTGGCCTGGCGCGAGGACCGGGTGCGGTTCTGGGCGGCTATCAGACGGGGCGCCAGTTCCGAGGACGCGGGCTGCGAGGCCGGCGTGTCGCCCGCGGTCGGGACCCGCTGGTTCCGCCAGGCTGGCGGGGTGGCTGCGAACCTTCCGCCGGCGGTGTCCGGCCGTTTCCTGTCCTTCACTGAACGGGAGTACATCGCAATCTGGCACGCGCAGAAGGCGGGCGTGCGCGAGATCGCCCGCCGGCTGGGCCGCGCGCCCTCGACGATCTCGCGTGAGCTGCGGCGTAACGCGTCCACGCGCACGTGGCGGCTGGACTACCGCGCCTCGACGGCGCAGTGGCATGCCG
>NZ_JBARCR010000548.1:0-6114 GCF_049794275.1 Trebonia sp. | reverse complement strand
GCGCGCGGGCATCGGGTACATCCCCGAGGACCGGCAGGCCGACGGGTTCGTGCCGCTGCTCGGCGTGGCCGAGAACATCACGATGGCGATCGTGGACAGGCTCGCGCGGTTCGGGCTGGTGTCGCCCCGCGGCAGGGAAGCCAGGGCCGCGCCGCTGGCCCGCCGGCTGTCGCTGGTATCTGCCGGGCTCGGCCAGCCGGTCGGCGAGCTGTCCGGCGGCAACCAGCAGAAGGTAACCGTCGCCAGGGCCCTCGCCCGCGACCCGAAGCTGATCGTGGCGATCACCCCGACCAGGGGCGTGGACGTGGCATCCAAGGAGCTGCTGCTCGGCGAGCTTGACCGGGCCGCCGCGGCCGCGGGTGCCAGCTTGCTGCTGGCCACCGACGAGCTGGACGACCTGGTGATCTGCGACCGGGTGATCGTGCTGGTCCGCGGCGAGATCTTCACCGAGTTCACCGATCCGCCCTTCGACAGGGAGCGGCTGATCGCGGCCACCGAGGGCATGGGAGCGGCAGCATGAGCGAGCCGGAGGGGCGCGGTGCCGCTCCCGGTCAGACGCAGGAGCGCGGGACGAGCGACGAGACCAGCCTTGACCTGCCCCGGCGGCAGGCGGGCGGCCGCGCGAGTGCCGCCGCGATCTCGTGGATCCGCGAGGCCGCACTGCTGCCCGTGCTCGCCGTGCTGCTGCTCGTCGGCGCCGTCCTCAACAGCCATTTCCTGACGGTCTCCAACATCACCGGCATCGGCCAGCAGGCGTCCGCGCTCGGCGTCGTCGTGGTCGGCGAGTCGCTGATCCTGCTGATTGGCAGCCTGGACCTGTCCCTGGAGGCGACCTACGGCCTGGCCCCGATGCTCGCGGCCTGGCTGATCGTCCCTGTCGCGTCGTTCGGCAGCGGCACCGAGCTCAACCCCTTCCTGGGCATCCTGCTGGTGTTCGCCGTCGGCGCGGTGATCGGCCTGGTCAACGGGCTGCTGATCGTTAAGGGCCGGCTGAACGGCTTCATCGTGACGCTCGGCATGACGATCCTGCTCGCGGGCATCCAGGACGGCATCGTCAAGGGCCAGTCCCCGTTCAACTGGCCGACGGCGTTCGGCTGGCTCGGTTCTGCCAACTTCGGCGTGGTTCCGGTGTCCCTCATCGTCGCGGTGGCTGTCTTCGTGATCACCGGCCTGTTCCTGCGGTATCACCGGTTCGGCAGGGCGATCTACGCGGTGGGCGGCAACCTGGCCGCGGCGCGGGCGGCCGGCATCAGGGTGGACCGGGTGCGGATCTGGGTATTCGTGGCCGGCAGCGTGCTCGGCGCGCTCGGCGGCCTGATGGAGGCGGGCCGGGTCTCGTCGGTAGCGTCCACGCAGGGCTACGGCGAGGGCATCATCTTCACCGTGTTCGCGGCCGCGGTGATCGGCGGCGTGTCGCTGCGCGGCGGCCGGGGGAACATGGTGGGCGCCGCGTCCGGGGTCATCCTGCTCAGCCTCGTGCAGAACCTGCTTGACCTGGAGAACGCGCCGAACTACTGGATCGACGCGATCGACGGCGGCGTGATCCTGTTCGCCCTGATCCTGGCGCGGGTCATCGGCGGCGAAGCGGCCGCGGAATGAGCAAGATCACCGGCCTGGACACATTCGACGTCCGGTTCCCCACCTCACGGACGCTGTCCGGGTCGGACGCGATGAACGAGGCACCGGACTACTCGGCCGCGTACGTCGTGGTGCGGACCGACGCGACGGCGCCCGACGGCGGGGAGCTGGCCGGGTACGGGTTCGCGTTCACGATCGGCCGCGGCAACGAAGTCCAGCTCGCCGCGATCCGCGCGCTCGAGCCGTTCCTGGCCGGCCAGGATCTCGACGCGATCACCGGCGAGCCTGGCGACCCCGTCGCGCTTGGCGACCTGTACCGGCGGCTGGTCACCGACAGCCCACTGCACTGGCTGGGCCCAGCGTGCGGTGTCATCCACATGGCGACCGGCGCGGTGCTGAACGCCTGCTGGGACCTGGCCGCCCGGCGGGCGGGCATGCCGCTGTGGCTGCTGCTCGCGTCGCTGTCGCCCGAACAGCTCGCCGACCTCGTGGACTTCCGCTACCTGGCGGACGCGCTCACCCGCGACCAGGCGGTCGGACTACTCGAACGGGCCCTGGACGGCCGGGCGGAACGGATCGCGGCGCTGTGCCGCGACGGCTACCCGGCGTACTCGACGGCGCCGGGCTGGCTCGGCTATTCGGACGAGCTGCTCGCGGCGCTCTGCGATGAAGCCGTCAGGGACGGGTTCAAGCAGGTCAAGGTAAAGGTGGGCGCCAGCGTCACGGACGACAAGCGCAGGCTGGCGATCGCCCGCGAGACGGTCGGGCCGGACATCGGCATCGCGATCGACGCCAACCAGGTGTGGGATGTGCCGACCGCGGCCGGCTGGGTGCGGGAGCTCGCGCAGTTCCGGCCGGCCTGGATCGAGGAGCCGACCAGCCCGGACGACATCCTCGGCACGGCCGCGATCCGGCGCGCCGTCGCCCCGATCCTGGTCGCGTCCGGTGAGCACGTCGCGAACCGGGTGCTGTTCAAGCAGCTGCTGCAGGCCCAGGCTATTGATGTGATGCAGATCGACGCGTGCCGGGTCGCCGGCGTGAACGAGAACATCGCCAACCTGCTGCTCGCCGCGAAGTTCGGCGTGCCGGTCTACCCGCACGCCGGCGGCGTCGGGCTGTGCGAGATCGTCCAGCACCTGTCGATGTTCGACTACGTGGCGGTGTCGGGCACGCCGCGGATGATCGAGTGGATCGATCACCTGCATGAGCACTTCGAGGCGCCTGCCGTCGTGTCCGGCGGCTACTACGCCGCACCGGAAGCACCGGGCGCGTCCACCCGGATGCGGCCGGAGTCCGTCGCCGAGTACACCTACCCGGACGGTGCCGCGTGGCGGAGCTAGCCAAGGGGGGACACCCCCCTGCGACCCCGCCGGGGCTAGCCAAGGGAGGACACCCCCCTGCGACCCCCCAGGGGCTGAGCCAGGACCCGTTCGAGTTGTCCGCTTCGCCGCGTCAGCCGCTGGTCTTCGGCGGCGCGCCGATCGGCGGCCTGTACGAGCCGGTCAGCGACGCCGACGCGGCCGCCACGCTGGCGGCCGCGTGGGACGCGGGGATCCGCGCGTTCGACACCGCGCCGCACTACGGGGTGGGCCTGTCGGAGCAGCGCCTCGGCGATTTCCTGGCGGGCCGCCCGCGATCGGAGTTCGCGATCTGCACGAAGGTCGGCCGGCGGCTGGTGCCCGCGTCAGGCCCGGTAGAGGGCGTCGACGAGTTCTACGGCACCCCGGCGCTGTCCCGGGTGCGCGACTACAGCGCGGACGGGGTGCGCAGGTGCCTGGAAGACAGCCTGCGGCGGCTCCGGCTGGACCGGGTGGACATCGCGCTCATCCACGACCCTGACGACTTCATGACGCAGGCGCTGGATTCGGCCTACCCGGCGCTGGCCGGGCTCCGCGCGGCAGGCGTGGTCGGCGCGATCGGCGTCGGGATGAACGCCGCGGCGCCGCTGGCCTGGTTCGTCTCCCGGGCGGACCTGGACTGCGTGCTCGTGGCCGGACGCTACTCGCTGCTCGACACGTCCGCCGCCGCCGAGCTGCTGCCGCTGTGCGCCGACCGCGGCGTGCAGGTGCTCGCGGGCGGCGTGTTCAACAGCGGCATCCTGGCCGACCCGCGAGACGGCGCGTACTACGACTACGCCCCCGCCCCGGCCGAGGTGCTGGCGCGGGCCCGGCGCATCAGGGATATCTGCGCCGCCTACAGCGTGCCAGTCGGCGCGGCGGCGCTGCGCTTCACGCTGCGCCATCCGGCGGTGACGGCGGCCGTGGTCGGCGCCCGCTCGGCCGCGGAGATCAGCACCGACGCGTCGTACCTGACCCTGGACATCCCCGACGAGCTGTTCGCGGCCCTCGCGACCGTATTACCCCAGGCCGGCATGGGATCATTGCCGCATGGATCACGATGCGGCGATTGTGTTCGCGGAACAGTGGGTCAGGGACTGGAACGCGCACGACATTGACGCACTGCTCACGCACTTCACCGACGACATCGTCTTCACCTCACCGGTGGCTGTGCGACTGTTCGGCGGCGACGGGGTGATCCGGGGTAAGGAGGCCCTGCGGAAGTACTGGGCTGAGGGCGTCCGGCTGATCCCGGACCTCCGGTTTGAGGTGCTGGCCGTCTACGCCGGCATCAGCACCCTGGTCATCAACTATCGCAACCAGGCCGGAGGTGTGGTCTGCGAGGTTCTCACGTTCGACGGCCCCCTGGTAAGGGAGGGTCACGGCACGTACCTCGCGCAGGCCCCCACCGGACTGGAGGACCATGACTGACAGCGTCTCGCTGTCAATAGGCGGCGACGTCGAGCGGCCGGCTTGCCTCGCACTGGCGGAGCTGCGCGCTCTGATGGACGCCGAGCTGGTCGCTGACTTTCACTGCCGCGAGGGCTGGAGCCGGCTCGGTGAGCGGTGGCGCGGAGTGCGGCTCAGGACCTTGCTCGTGCTCGCTGGTGCCGCTGACGCGGCCGGCTATGTCACGGTCGGCTCCGGCGAGTACACCGCGGTGCTCACCCGCGGGCAGGCGGAGGATGGCCGGGTGCTCCTCGCGCTCGAGCACGAAGGAGCCGCGAGCCCCCGGCGCGCCGGCTTCCCGCGGCTGGTAGGCCCCGCCGAGTGGGACTGCTTTCTGAGCGTCAAGTCGGTGGACCGGATAGAGGTAACCCGCGAGCCTCAGCAGGCGACCGCGGCCGCGATTGCACTCGCCAGGCTCGAGCGCTAAGCGACCACCGCGCGTGCGGCCGCGCCCGTGAGCGCCGGTGCACTAGCGTTTACGGGCGACTCCGCACCAGGCTGTCACCTGAGCCGGGCTGAGAACGCCCGGCTCAGGCCGCCATTGCTGAGGCTGCACTACGCCCGGCTCGAGCAGTTCCAGCCCGTCGAAGAAGCGCGTGACCGCGGCCAGGTCCCGCATGGTCGCCTTCGGCCCGCTCATGCGCTGATTGACCCGGCTGATCATTTCGGCCATCTGGGCCGTGCGGATGTCGCTGGCCGGGTGCGAAAGCACGACGTAGCTGCCGGAAGGCAGCGCGCGCAGCAAGTCGGCCACGATGTCGTATGGGTTGTCGGCGTCGGGGATCAGGTGCAAGACGATCAGCAGCATCAGCGCGACTGGCTCGCCGAAGTCCAAGGTCCGCGCCGCCGCCCGCAAGATAGCCGGCGCGTCGCGAAGATCGGCTTCGAGGTAGGCTGTCGCGCCTTCGGGGGTGCTTGTGAGCAGGCCCTGGGCATGGGACAGCACGACCGGGTCATTGTCCACGTACATGATCCGCGCCTCAGGGGTGACCGCCTGCGCCACCTCGTGCGTGTTGCTGGCCGTGGGCAGCCCGGTGCCGATATCCAGGAACTGGCGGATTCCGCGCTCTTCCGCCAGGCAGCGCACCGCGCGGATCAAGAACGCGCGGTTCGCCCGCACGTCCGTCACGATTCCCGGATTGGCGGCAATCGCCTGCTCGGCTGCCTCCCGGTCAGCGGCGAAGTTGTCCTTGCCGCCGAGCCAGTAGTTGTACACCCGAGCCGGATGAGCGTGCTGGGTATCCAGCTCAGGCCCGTTGTCCCGGACGGGAGATTCCTCGGACCAGCTTCCGGTCTGTCTGGACATGGGGTGATACTAACGCTCGGCCGCCGGGAACGGCGGTGGCACCACCCGCAGGCCACCCAGCTGGCCGGACGGCTCGAAGCCGATCCGCACGGCGACCGCGTCGCGGGCGAAGGCGATCGTGACGTCGGCGACGACGTGGCCCGGCGATCCCTGGCAGCGGACCGTGACCTGGCCCGCCGGGCCGAGGTGCTGCGTCCTGGTGCGCCAGGCCCGCTCCACTCGCTCCGCGGGCACGTGGCTCTGGAACGTGGCCGACCCGAGGGCGTGGACGTCCGCGGTCCGCCCGTCGAGCAGCAGCCGGACGACCTCGCGGGCGCGGTCCTCCCATTCGGGTCCTGGCGGCTGCGGCCGGGCCGGGCGCGGGTCGTCGCCGGCCAGGGCCAGCAGTCCCGCCCGGCCGAGCGCCGTCGAGTAGCCGACTCCGCTGCTGACCAGCATCGCGAC
>NZ_JBARCR010000547.1:0-5364 GCF_049794275.1 Trebonia sp. | reverse complement strand
AGGGTGAAGATGATGAGGGTGCTAACGAAACCGGCCAGGGGAGCCTCCCGGCTCTCCTGCGAGCCTGACGATCTGAGACGGCCGGGAGCCACTCAAGGTCCAGCTATGACCAAGCGTTTGACCTGGTAGGCTAAGCCTGATATATCTAATCAGTCGGACGGTTCAAGCCATCCCAACCTCTTGTCTATAACGGTTGTACCACGAAACCTCGGGTACAAACCAGACGGCACCAGAGATTCTGATGAACTTGGCCGCAAGGATCGTCTGGGTGGTTGGTACCAATGGGAGGCTTCATGGTTCAGCAGCCGATGTACCAGCAGATCGCCGAGAAGCTACGCGCTCGGATCGAGGCAGGAGAACTCGCGCCAGGCGCCCAACTGCCGACCGAGCTCGAGCTCCGCGACCAGTATTCCTCATCGAGGAACACCATCAGGGATGCGATCAAGCGGTTGACGAGCCAGGGTCTCGTGGAGACGAGGCCAGGACAGGGGACCTTCGTCACCCCGAGGGTCGACCCGTTCGTGAGCGAGCTGTCCGGGGACCCAACGCGCGGCCCAGGTGAAGGCGCCGCGTATCTGTCCGAGGTCAACAAGAGCAACCGCAGTCCGAGCGTCACCCTACCCAGGGTCGAGGTCCAGATACCGCCCACCGAGGTCAAACGTCGGCTCCGTGTACCGCCAAACACGCAGGTTGTCAGTAGGCATGAAAGTCGTCACATCGACGGCATCCCATGGTCGATGCAGACGTCCTTCTACCCGATGGAATTCATCACCAGGGGAGCCACGCACCTGCTGATGGCCCAGAACATCGAAGAAGGCGCCGTCCAGTATCTAGCTCAGGCCATAGACGTCAGGCAGGTCGGCTACACGGACTGGATCACGGCGCGCGTTCCCAACAAGAACGAGCAGTCGTTCTTCGGCCTGGCATACGACGCCACGGTCTTCGAGATCTTCCGCACCGGCTTTGACCAGACGGGGACCGCGCTGCGCGTGACGGTTACGGTCTGGCCCGCTGACCGCAACCAGTTCATCGTCAATGTCGGGAAGGTCCCTGACCTGGAATATTAAGTTGACAATTCCAGTGCTGACCAAGTCATGCAATAAGCATCGCGTTAGCTAGCGGGGCAGGTCACAGAGCTGCGTGTGGTGACCTAAAGGAGATGACATGGTAAAGCTCCACGCACGCCCTTCCTTGCAGTACAGGTACGAGCACTACGACCCCATCGTGAATTAACGCCTAGGGCCGTCGGCGCCGCTAGCCGGCGGCCGCAATCATTTCATCGTTAACGTCAGGAAAGTACCGGAGCCCGAGTTCAATAGACCCACCCGCGTCGACCAGATAGAGCAAGCAAGCGAGCCAGCCTGAGACCCAGGTAAGCGCCGGACTGCTTGAAGGCCCCCCGCTGATTTCGCACATGCCTGGTCAAGCTGACCTCAATATCAAGGACAACAGTGCTACTACTGCCTGTGCCTAACCGCGTCCGGGAGCCACTCGGCCTTGTTCCCAGCGGTAACCAGCGCACCTCATGGTGGGTGCTCCGGAACGAGAACTTCCGTTTCTACTTTTACGGCAGTGTCGTTTCCGACCTGGGCACGTGGCTCCAGAACACCGCTCAGGTGCTGCTCGCATACCGACTGGCCCACTCGGTGTTCGCCGTAGCGCTGGTTACCTGCGCGCAGTTCTCGAGCCCGCTCGTGCTTGGTCCGTGGGCAGGTGTCATGGCCGACCGGTTCGGTGGCCGTAAAACTCTTCTTGGTACCCAGATCGTGTCCGCGCTGATCGCGGCCACGCTGGCTGGGCTGGAATTTGCCGGCGGCCTCACTGAGATAGGGCTGGTCATTGGCGCGATACTGAGCGGGCTCGCCTTTACCTTCGCGCTTCCCGCCAGGAACGTGACAGTGCGGCGACTGGTAGACGACGACGAGGACCGGGTCCGCGCGGCCTTCGTCATGGACGCGGTCTCCTACAACCTGGGCCGCGCTGTAGCGCCGTTGCTGAGCATCGGCGTCGTCCATTGGTTCGGCTATGGCTGGGCGTTCACGGGGAACGCTGTCTCGTTCGTGGTTTTCACCCTGATCCTCTGGCGAGCGGGGCGTTTCGGAGAGGAGCTGCGGCAGCGATCGCGGATCATGGACGGCTTCAGGATCGCCCGCCGCGAGAGGCGCATCCTGGTCCTGCTGCTTATGGTGGCGGCGGTGACAGTCGCCGATGACCCGGTACTTGTGCTCGGGCCCGCGCTGGCCAGCCATCTCGGCGTGTCCGCGAGCTGGTCCGGGTGGTTCATCGCCGCGCTGGGCGGCGGCAGCGTGGTCGGATCGCTGCGGCGTTCCAAGCACCTGCCCTCGCTCAGGCTCGCCGCCACCGCGCTGGCGCTCCTCGGCGGCTGCATGGTGTTCTTCGTCATGACGCCGTGGGTCTGGGTAAGCGTCGCCGCCGCCCTCGGCGCCGGGATCAGCTGCCTGGTCGCCAACTCCGCCACCCGCACGTTGCTGTCCAAGGCCGCCGGGCCGACGCGAGTGGCGGCCGTGATGGCAGTCTGGGCCATCGCCTGGGCTGGCAGCAAGCCGCTCGCGTCGCTCAGCGACGGGCTCCTGGCCGGCTGGATCGGCGTCCGCTGGACGGGAGTGCTACTAGCCCTGCCGGCCCTGATCCCGATCGCGGTGATGATCTTCGCGCCCAATTTCGGGCGCCGCCTGGTACGGGGCCGCACCCGCGGCGGCAGGACCGAGGCTGGGCCGACGCCCGCCTACGCGCTCCCTCCGGGGTCCGAGATCCCCGTCACCGCAGGCTGAACTGGACAGATGACAACAAAGCTCGCGTAACTCATAATCGGTTAGGAAGGACGGCGGACCACACCTCGGCGACGCCCCAAAAAGGGCTTAACGCCGGATTGCGCCGGACCAGGCGCCGCCGTTAGGCCCGACCGCTGGAGGCCTTACTCATGGCCAAACTCCACGCCCGCCCATCACTCCAGTATCGCTACGAACATTACGACCCCCTAGCGTAGGCACCGTGCGACGGCATTGATGCCAGGCATCGTCCCCGGATGTCGTCGCCAATCAAGCTCGCTTGACTCCGTGGGGCCGTGGGCCGCTCTGGCGGCACAGGCCACCACGGGGTTATGGCCCCGGCGCCGAGCGGGCGACCGGTTTCGAGACGAGCAGCACGTCCTGAATTCGGACGGTATGACACAAAAATCTTCGCAATCGATAATCGGACGCATGCCCTCACGATTCCGCTGGACCACGTTCGACCTGAACGAGTGTCTTCCCGCAGGCTGGCAAGAGGACGTTCGAGAGGTTGCCGCCGACGCCGATTTCCACGAGTTCCCGCGCACCCCGATCTTGTCGCGGGAGGCGATAGAGGTCCAGCGAATCCCGCGCGGCCGGGTACACGCCCCTCAGGTGCGCGACCGGCTGCCCTGGCTCCACCGGGCCTATCGTGAAGAGTTCCTCGAGATGGCCGGCGAAGCCAGCGCCGAGCCGATTGCGGCGGCCAAGGACGACCGCTATGGCGTCGTGCTGAACGTCCAGCGCGGGACCACGATGCGCTTCGAGTGCCACATCGACTCCAACCCGCTGACAGGCGTCCTCTTCTGCACGGATCACGCCAGCGGCGGCGAGCTCGTTTTCGCGCACGACGCGGACGCGGCGGACATCGCCGCGGTCGAGCAGGACTGCTCGGTCATCCGCCCCCATTCCGGGCACTTGATCTTCTTCGACGCCAGGCGGCACCCGCACTACGCGCGGCCTTTGACCGCGGAGTCCGAGATGCGGATTGTCGCCGTCATGAACTACTACACCGAGTCCTGCACTGAATCGACTCGTCCCGCGGAACTGAACAGGCACCTGTACGGTGACGGCGGCTTAGCGTCAGTCAGCGGGTCGCGGAGATGGTGGCGCTGCCGAGCACCGTGTCGCCGTCGTAGAGCACGGCGGCCTGCCCGGGGGCTACCGCGCGGGCGGGCTCACGCAGTTCGATGTGCAGGTCGTCGCCGCTGAGGGCGGCGACGCACGAGTAGACCTCGCCGTGCGCGCGGAGCTGAACCGAGCACTCGACCGGTACGGACGGCGGCTCGCAGCCGGTCCATACCGGGCGTACCGCCGTAATCTCGCGGACCGCGAGCGCCTCGGGCGAGCCGACGGTGACGGTGCTGGAGACCGGCTCGATGGACAGCACATACCTGGGCCTGCCGTCCGGGGCCGGGCGATCCACCCGGAGCCCCTTGCGCTGGCCGACGGTGAACGCGTAGGCGCCGTCGTGCCCGCCGAGCACCGTGCCGTCCTCGTCGACGATCTGTCCAGGGGCCGGCCCCAGCTTGCGCGTGAGAAAGCCCCGGGTGTCGCCGTCCGCGATGAAGCAGACGTCGTGGCTGTCCGGCTTGTCGGCGACCAGCAGCCCACGGCCCCTGGCCTCTTCGCGCACCGCGGACTTGGGCGTGTCGCCAAGCGGGAACATCGCGTGCGCGATCTGGTCCCTGGTGAGCACGGCGAGCACGTAGGACTGGTCCTTGCCCGGGTCGGCGGCGCGGCGCAGCGCGCCGGTCGCGGAGTCGATCTGCGCGTAGTGCCCGGTGCATACCGCGTCGAAGCCGAGCGCGAGCGCGCGGTCCAGGACCGCGGCGAACTTGATCTTCTCGTTGCAGCGCAGGCAGGGATTCGGCGTCCGGCCCGCCGCATACTCGGCGACGAAGTCGTCCACCACGTCGCGGGCGAACCGCTCCGCCATGTCCCAGACGTAGAACGGGATGCCGATGACGTCGGCCGCGCGGCGGGCGTCCCTGGCGTCCTCCAGGGTGCAGCAGCCGCGGGCACCGGACCGGTACGACTGCGGGTTCTGCGAGAGCGCGAGATGGACGCCGGTCACCTCGTGACCGGCGTCTACCGCACGCGCCGCCGCCGTGGCGGAATCGACCCCGCCGGACATGGCGGCAAGAACCCGTAGTCCCATAGCCATTCCAGGTTACCGAGCATGGCGTACCACTCGGGCGTCGCTAGCGCGCGGCGGCGCGGCGGGCGCGGGACACCGTCTCGCCGATGGCCGCGCCGAGGGCGTCGACGTCGGCCTGTGTGGTGGTGTGGCCGAGGGAGAAGCGCAGCGAGCCGCGGGCGCGCGCCTCGTCGGCGCCCATGGCGAGCAGCACGTGGCTGGGCTCGGCCACGCCGGCGGTGCAGGCCGAACCGGTGGAGCAGGCGATGCCGTTCGCGTCGAGCAGCATGAGCAGCGCATCGCCCTCGCAGCCGGGGAAGGAGAAGTGGGCGTTGCCCGGCAGCCGGGCCGGGCCGGGCGGCGCGCCGTTGAGTATGGCGTCGGGCACCGCCGCGAGCACCCTGGCGACGAGGTCGTCCCTGAGCGCGGCCAGCC
>NZ_JBARCR010000546.1:0-5192 GCF_049794275.1 Trebonia sp. | reverse complement strand
CAGAGCTGGAGCGCCAGCCACACGCAGTGGGCCGCCGGCAAGATGAACGGTTTCGTGACCTCGACGGAGCAGGCCGCGCCCGAGGGTGACAAGACCGCGGCCATGGTCTACTGGACGGACCAGGATCTGCCCTTTACCACGGACTGGCCCGGACGTTTCCGCTGGCCGACCGCTGGTTCAGCTCGTGTCTCGGGCCGACGTTCCCTAACCGCCGGTTCCTGCTGGCCGGGACGGCCAACGGCCTGATGGATGACCTGCCCTTCAACCTGCTGGACCGGCCGCGGGCCGGCACCATCATGGACATGCTGACCCGGCACGGGATCTCCTGGGTCAACTACCGGCCGGCCGGCGGCGACCAGTCCGAGTTCCGTCGCTACCTGCAGTACCGGCACCGCCGGAACCGGCACCATCTGTCCTCGCTCGGCCGTCCGCTGCGCAAGACCAGCGACGTGTTCAAGCGGGATCTCCAGTTCACGTCGGCCATTTACCCGCTCGGGATGGCCAGCTACATGGCCCACGTCCGCAGCATCGAGCAGTTCTTCGCCGATGCCGACTCCGGCAATCTCCCGTCGTTCTGCATCGTCGACCCGGACTTCGGCAGTTTCTCGGAGGAGAACCCGCAGGACGTCCGCAAGGGGGAGAGCTTCGCCGCTGAGGTGATCAGCCGGGTCATGCACGGCCCGGGCTGGGCGGACACGCTGCTCATCTGGCTCTACGACGAGCACGGCGGCTACTACGACCACGTCGTCCCGCCCGCGGCGGTGCCGCCGGACGACGTCCCAGGTCGCAGCCGGGTCGCGCACCCGTCTCCGCTGCACAGCCTGCTGAAGGTGCTGTCCCCCAGCTATGTCCGGCATGCCAAGCAGCTCGTCGAGGGCCCGAATGCCTATGACAACTACGGGTTCCGGGTGCCCGCGGTGATCGTGTCGCCCTACGCGCGGCCGGATTGCGTCCTGTCAGACGTATTCGACCACACCTCGATACTGAAGCTCGTCGAGGAGAAGTGGAACCTGCCTGCGCTGACCAGGCGGGACGCGGCGGCGACCGCGCCGCTCGGCGCACTGGACCTGACGGCCCCCCCGTCGTTCCTGACGCCACCGGCGCTACCCGCGCCGGCGCTGCAGTGGGGCACCTGGTAGGCGTGGGCGCTCGTTACTACGAAACGTAGTAACATGTCGTCCGTGAACGGCGCCGTTCCCACGACGATCATCGTCGCCGGTCTCGCGCTTGCCGCGTACGCGCTGCTGATGACCGCCTTCAACCGGCGAATGGGCATTGGCCTGCTCGCCGCGCTCGGCGTCCTTGAGATCCTGCTCCTTGTCCTGGTCGGCCTCATCGTGGCCAAGCTCGCCGGCGGCGGACGCCCGGCCTCACTGGCTACGCTCATCGGGTACCTGATCGCGATGCCGCTCGTCCCGGTGGCCGCGGGATTCTGGGGGCTGCTGGAGCGATCACGGTGGGGCTCGGCGGTTGTCGCCGTGGCCGGGCTGGTCGCGGCCGTGCTAATGGTGCGGCTGCATGAGATCTGGCCGGTCATCCATGTCTGAGCCCGCGGCATCGCCGCCGGACTCGACCAGGACAGGCCCTGGCCGGGTGCTGATCGCCGTCTACGCTCTCTTCGCGCTCTCGGCTTCCGCGCGGGCCGCGGTGCAGATCGCGACGAAGTTCAGCCACGCCCCGGTCGCCTACCTGCTGTCGGCCTTGGCTGCCGTGATCTACATCCTCGCCACGGTCACCTTCGCCGTTGGCAGTCCGGCAGCACGCCGTATCGCCGTCCTGTCCTGCTCGGTCGAGCTCGTCGGCGTGCTGGCAGTCGGCACCTGGAGCCTCGCCGACCGGGCCACCTTCCCCGATGCCACGGTGTGGTCCGGCTATGGCAGCGGCTACGGCTTCGTCCCGCTCGTCCTCCCCGTGCTCGGCCTGCTCTGGCTACGCCACTGGAGCAAGCGGGCCAGGACCCAGGAGACAGTGGTGACGTCAGCGGGAGACGCAGACGAGGCGGCTCGCTCAAAGTCGGCGTTACGCGCTCAGGTGTCCTTCGGCCGGTACTGAAGCCGCAGCCTGGCCCGCTCGCAGATGCCGGCGCGCTCGTTCGCCGCGGCGACACGCCTCGCCTGGTCCAGATCGGCCGGAGTCAGGAGCCCGTTGCCAAGGAGGAAGCCAGCGAGGTCCCTGGCATGCCCCCGCTCCTGCCAGATGAGGCCCTGCAGGAGCTTCTTGTAGTCGGATACCGCCCCCTCACCGCTGAGGTCCAGCGCGATGACCACGTTGATCATCGGCACAGGTTGCGGGGCTGGCCGCCCGAGAATGAATTCCTCGTAGTAGTAGGCCATCGCGAGCCGCGCGCTGGCGTTCCGCTGGAAATAGGACCGTACGCGGGCCACCGCGTCCTCACCCAGCGGTTCTGGCGGCCGGCCGCGCCGCGTGAACTCGCGCTCCCGTGTGACCGTTTCACTGTCGCCGCCGCGGGCCGGTTCGACGGGCGGCCGCTCGGGTACCTCATGCCGGAGCCGCACCACCCAAGAGCCGATGCTGACCAGCCACAGGCCGCCCTCTAGCACGACCGGTGCCGCTTCGTAGCGTTCCGGAGCCATGGGAAGCACGTGGCGTGCCGTCCGCCGGACCATCTCCGGGTCGGGCAGCGGTTCGGAGGCATCGGGCGCCAGATAGACCCGGTGGGACGTGTCACGGCTGAAGAGCTCCCAGCCGTGATTGACGTAGCGGAGCCCCGCGCATCGCGGCGCGCGGTGCAAGGTGAGATCCTCGTTGCCGCTGAGCAGCGACCGGTCCAGCCAGGTGATCTCCTCGTGCGGGCAGCTCGTCCACTCGCCGGGCTTCGCCGACCAGAGGAAGAGCTGACCAATCGCCACCTCAGTGACAATAGCCGGACTGGCTGACCTCAGCCGATCTCGAC
The DNA here is from genome assembly GCF_049794275.1 of Trebonia sp. Classification (NCBI taxonomy): domain Bacteria; kingdom Bacillati; phylum Actinomycetota; class Actinomycetes; order Streptosporangiales; family Treboniaceae; genus Trebonia; species Trebonia sp. Next base: position 2,278 of record NZ_JBARCR010000546.1, on the reverse strand, counting down.
CCGGGAGGTCACCGCATCCGGTCTCGAGCCCCAGCGGATGGTGTCGCCATCGGTCAGGGGCTGCTCTGTCTCCGCGGGCGTCCCGTTCACGGTGAGCCCGTTCATGCCCAGGTTGGTCACCCACCAGCGGCCTTCAGAGAAGGCGAATCTGGCGTGCTTCCTCGATATCGTGGAGACGTTCGGCAGGACCAGGTCAACCGACCCGCGCCCCGCCTCCGCGCCCGTCATCCGGGTTTGCGCTACCAAGTCGCCCGTGATCAGCCGCAGAACGGGGACTGGAGGCACCGTGTTCTCCATGACCGTGGCCGTGCCGCTATCGGTGAGCGTGTGCGCGTCGACGATCGTGAGATCAGGGCCTGGTTCGCGCCAGTCCCATTCATTGAGATCAGCGTCCGCGTCGCTGTACCGCGGTACGGCGTAGGCGAACTCGCGCTGGGCCGCCGCGGTTGCCGGGTGGCCCTGCCGGAGGCGGTAGCGGCCCCGCGGGACCCACTCGTCCGCCAGCAGGTATACCTCCGCTCGCTCTGGCGTCGCGAAGCGGGCGCGGTACTTGGCGATCTGTTCCTCATAGAACTCGGTCACGCTCGCGGTGACTACGCTGAGCTCGATCCGATCGCATAGCGATGCCAGATCTTCCGGGTTCAGCTGGATCTCGACCACGTTCGGGGCGAACAGCGCGCCGCTTGGCGCGACCACGAAGACGTCGGGGAGGTGGTTCATGGCGACTCGCAGCACGTCCTGCCCGTCACGCCAGGGCCGCGACGCCAGCTGGCGTATCCACGGGTGATCCCGCGTTACGCCCATGGACCGCAGGAAGACAACGGCTATCGCGGCAGTCGCGGCCAAGGCCGCCAGCAGCAGGGTCGCCGAGATGACGGAACCCGCTATCAGGTAGAGGAGGAGCCAGGCGCCGACGCAGCCGCCAGCCAGGGTCCAGCGCCTCCGGCTTCGGCGCGGAAAGGGTGCACGCGCTGCGTTCCTGCCGTCCATCCCCCTGTCCTGGGTCATCGAACTCCCGCCTTTTGCCGTCAGCCAATGGGTCACGTCCCGTGAACAGAGGATGCGGGCGGAGTCTGCGCCAGTCAACGAAAACCGGCCAGCTTCCAGACTTCTGGAATTTACGAGGCGCCCTGATAATCGCGGTTGGCCGACCGGATCGCCAGGCCCGTCATGTCGACATGGTAAGATTCGATTATCATGTAAGAAGTCGCAGATGGTATAGAGATACGATTCTCTAGCTCTCCCTTCTCGTCCCGGCATGAAGGGCCTGACCGTCGCGTCCGGAACACAATGCGCCAAGACGAGGTGGATAAGTGGCTGACAAGAAGCTGACCCTGACCTTCGACCATGGCCCGACACCAGGCGTGACAGAACGGGTCATGGACGTGCTCAGGGAGCGCGACCTGCACGCCACGTTCTTCCCGACTGGCAGCCATCTCGCCGAGCCGGGGGTGCGCGCGCTTACCGAACGCGTGCTCGCCGAGGGCCACTGGCTAGGGAACCACACCATGACCCACGGAGCGCCGCTCGGGAAGCGGAATGACCCGGCCGTCGAGGTCGGCGAGATCGCGCTGGCCCAGGAGGCACTCGGCAGCCTGAGCCACCCCGACAAGCTGTTCAGGCCGAACGGCAGCGGCCAGGTCGGCCCGCACCTGCTCAGCCCTGCCGCCCTCGACTTCATCATCGAGCGCGGCTACACCGTCGTCATATGGGACATCTACGTCCGCGACACGCACGAGCCGGAGGGATGGGCCGACCGCGCGCTCGCCCGGCTCGGCGAGCGCGACTGGAACGTGCTGGTGGCCCACGACCTGCCCACCGGCGCGATGAAGGACCTGCCGTGGCTGCTCGACACGGTCCTTGACGCCGGCATTGAGATAGTCCAGGAGATCCCGGACCATGTCACGCCAGTGCGGCGCGGGCACCCCGCCGACTGGGTCGCCGACGTCAGCTCGGGCCAGCACTGACGTAGTTCCGGGCCCGGCTGCTCGACTGCTGAGGCGCGGCCCTGCGTGACGGTCAGGCGTGGGCGGCCAGGAACTGGTCCCAGGTGCGGGAGCCGACGGTGTGCCCCGGCGGCGGCAGCAGAGCGCCGTTGCGGACCGCCCGGGTGCCCGGTACCAGAACCGGCAGCACCCGTCGGCGACGGTGGCTTGCCGTCAGGTACCCCCGGATTAGGTCCGTCCAGTTGCTCACCTGCGGGCCGGCCATGTCCGGCGCGCGACCGACGGGCTCGCCCAGCGTCAGCTCGACGAGTCGGGCCGCCACGTCGCGGGGA
>NZ_JBARCR010000545.1:0-7295 GCF_049794275.1 Trebonia sp. | reverse complement strand
GCGCCTGGGCCGCAGCGCCCCGCGCGGAACCGCGGCGGCGCGTGGCCGGCCGCAGAAGGACGGCACTACCTGCAGGTGAGTCCTCTGTGCTGGCCGGCCAGCTGTCTGACCGCTGCGCTACCGTCGCCTTCACGCCCGCCTCCTGACCAAACGTTCGTTCGATGGTACACTCGTTCGATCGCATAGTAGTTCGATCGAACGTCGGATGCCACCTTTGTACCGCATGGGTCTGACATTTCGAAGACACGTCGAACAGATGTTTGGCGAAACACCTAACGAGGGTTTAGGCTGGCTCGTATCCATAAGCGACAACCATGTTCCGGAGGCGCTGTCAATGGAAAACACTGAAGAACGCGGTACATCCGACCTGCCGGAAGTGCCGGTACGCCCGAAAGGCCGACCAGGCCGCAAGCCCAAGGGCAGCGCGCCGGTCGTGATACCGGAAACGCCCGACAAGCCGGACCCTGACCACGTGCTCACCTGGCGTCAGCGCAAGGTCCTGCAGGTCATCAGGGATTCCGTGCAGAAGCGCGGCTACCCGCCGTCGATGCGTGAGATCGGCGAGGCCGTCGGGCTGACCAGCACCTCGAGCGTCTCCTACCAGCTGTCCACGCTGCAGAAGAAGGGCTACCTGCACCGCGACGTCGGCCGGCCACGGACGGTCGAGGTCCGGCTGCCCGGGCACCCGGCGGTCCGCCCCGAGCAGAACAGCAAGGATGCCGACGCCGAGCTGGTGCCCGCCGCCGACGGGCTGGACATCGCCTCCCAGGAGGCCACCTACGTGCCGCTGGTCGGCCGGATCGCGGCAGGCACCCCGATCCTCGCCGAGGAGCAGGTCGAAGACATCCTGCCGCTGCCCAGGCAGCTAGTCGGCGAGGGCACCCTGTTCATGCTGAACGTCGCTGGTGACTCGATGATCAACGCGGCGATCGCCGACGGCGACTGGGTGGTCGTCCGGCAGCAGGAAGACGCGGAGAACGGCGAGATCGTGGCCGCGATGGTGGACGGCGACGCCACGGTGAAGACGCTCAAGCGGAGCGACGGGCACGTCTGGCTGATGCCGCACAACCCCGCTTACACGCCGATCCTCGGCGACGACGCCAAGATCCTCGGCAAAGTGGTGGCGGTGCTCCGCCGGGTATGAGCCACGGCCCGAGCAGATCACTGACCGCCGCGTGTCACCGGGCGACGATGTTGACCAGTTTCGGGGGCCGCACGATCACCCGCTGGACCTCCAGTCCGGCCAGCGAGCGCGCCACGCCTTGCGTGGCCAGCGCCAGGTCGCGCAGCTCATCCTCCGTGATCTCCGGAGAGACTTCCAGCCGGTCGCGGACCTTGCCGTTCACCTGCACCACGCAGGTGACAGTCTCCTGAACCAGGAGAGCCGGGTCCGCGGCCGGCCAGGCGGTCCTGGCCACTGACGGGATCCCCGCCGGCCTGGCGCCAGCGCCAGGTCCGCCCAGCGCCTCCCAGCACTCTTCGGCCGTGTACGGGGCGAACAGCGACAGCATCACTGCCAGCGCCTCGGCGGCTTCCCGCACCGCGGGGTCGGCCGCGCCCGGGCCTGAGTCGATCGCCTTCCTGGTGGCGCTGACCAGTTCCATCAGCCGCGCGACCGCGACGTTCAGGTGGTAGTCCTCCACCTGGCGGGTGACCTCGTCGATGACCCGGTGCGTGATCCGGCGCAGCTCGCGGTCGCCGTCCTCGGCCGGGGCGCCGGCACCGGAGCCCGCCGCGGTCACGTCAGACGCGATCCGGTGCACCCGGCCCAGGAACTTCACCATGGCGTCCGGGTTGACGTCGGCCCAGTCGATGTCGTCCTGCGGCGGCGAGGCGAAGACCATGGTCAGCCGGATCGCGTCCACGCCGTACAGCGCGATCTGCTCGCCCAGGTCCACGCCGTTGCCCAGCGACTTGGACATCGCCTTGCCGCGGTTGATGACCTGCCCCTGGTTGATCAGCCGGGTGAACGGCTCGCCGAACGACAGCAGCCCCATGTCCTGCAGCACCTTGGTGAAGAACCGCGCGTACAGCAGGTGCAGGATGGCGTGCTCAACGCCGCCCACGTACAGGTCGACCGGCGCCCACCGCTCGGTGTCGGCTACCCGGAACGGTCCCTCGGCGTACCGCGGCGAGCAGTACCGGAACTGGTACCACGAGGAGTCTACGAAGGTGTCCATCGTGTCGGTGTCCCGCAGCGCCGCGCCGCCGCACTTCGGGCAGTCCACGTTCACCCAGTCCGCCGCGGCCGCCAGCGGCGACACGCCGTGCGGCTGCAGGTCGGCCCCGCGCAGGTCGGGCAGCACGACCGGCAGCTGGTCCTCGGGGACGGGGACCTCGCCGCACGACGGGCAATGGATGATCGGGATCGGGGTGCCCCAGAACCGCTGCCGCGATACCAGCCAGTCGCGCAGCCGGTAGTTCACCGCCGCCTCGCCCAGGCCGTCGCCCGCCAGGATCTCGATGATCCTGGCGATCGCGTCGGCCTTGGACAGCCCGTCCAGCGGCCCGGAGTTCACCAGCACGCCGTCGCCGGGCGTCGCCATCCCCGTCGCCGCCGGGTCCGGCGCATCCGTGGCGACGACCACCCGCACCGGCAGCCCGAACTTGCGGGCGAAGTCCAGGTCGCGCTGGTCGTGCGCGGGCACCGCCATGATCGCGCCGGTGCCGTAGTCCGGCAGCACGTAGTCCGCCGCCCACACCGGGATCCGCTCGCCGTTCACCGGGTTGACCGCGTGCACGCCCAGGAAGACGCCGGTCTTCTCGCGGTCGGTGGACTGCCGCTCGATGTCGGTCAGCTTGCGGACCTGCTCCACGTACGCCTCGAAGTCGGGCCGCTGCCCGTCAGCGCACAGCTCGGACGCCAGCGCGGAGTCCGCGGCCACCACGAAGAACGTCGCCCCGAACAGCGTGTCGGGGCGGGTGGTGAACACCGTCACGGGCTCGTCCCGGCCCTCGATCGCGAAGTCCACGGCGGCGCCGGTCGAGCGGCCGATCCAGTTCCGCTGCATGGTCAGCACCCGGTCCGGCCAGTGGCCCTCCAGGTCCGCGGCGTCCGCCAGCAGCCGGTCGGCGTACTCGGTGATCTTGAAGTACCACTGCGTCAGCACCCGGCGGACCACCTCGGTACCGCACCGCTCGCAGCGCCCGGCGATGACCTGCTCGTTGGCCAGCACGGTCTGGTCTTTCGGGCACCAGTTGACGTAGCCGCCCTTCCGGTACGCCAGCCCGCGCTCGAAGAACCGCAGGAACAGCCACTGGTTCCAGTGGTAGTACTCCGGGTCGCACGTCTGCAGCCGCCGCGACCAGTCGAACGACGTCGCGTACCGGCGGAACGACGCCGCCTGCGTCTCGATGTTCTTGTAGGTCCAGTCAACCGGGTGCGTGTTGTTCCTGATCGCCGCGTTCTCCGCGGGCAGCCCGAACGCGTCCCAGCCGATCGGGTGCAGCACGTTCTTCCCGCGCAGGAACCAGTACCTGGCCATGGCGTCGCCGACCGCGTACGCCTCGGCGTGCCCCATGTGCAGATCCCCCGACGGGTACGGGAACATGTCGACCATGTAGAACCGCTCCCGCGGGTCGGCGGGGTCGTCGCTGGCGCGGAACGGCTCGATCTCCGCCCAGCGCGCCTGCCACTTGTCCTGGATGTCGCGCGGGTCGTAGCGCTGTGCCTCGTCGGCGTTCTCGACCGCAGTCATTGTGTCCTCACCCTTGATCGGTCCGGCTTGGGAATGCTCCGCTCCCAGGAGTTCTGCCAACAAAAAAGGCCCCCCGGAGCACGAGGAGCGGCCGCGCCAGCGACAGATTGGGCCGGCGCGGCTAGCTAAGGAGCAGCCAGACAGGACGCACATGCTTATGGTACCGCATCTGGCCTGTTCTCGCGGTGTAGCGGGTAACCACGCTATGTACACGATCCGATAACGCCCTCGTGGCAGTCCCGCAACATTGACCGGGCACGCTGGCGGCATGACCAAGACGACCGCACCAGAACCGAAGCGCATCGCCCTGGTTGCCCACGACCACCGGAAGGGCGACCTCCTCGAGTGGGCCGACTATAACCGCGACATCCTCGCCGGGCACCTGCTCTACGCGACCGGCACGAGCGGCAGGCTCCTCGGCGACCTCCTTGACCTGCCCGTCACCTGCTTCCAGAGCGGCCCGCTTGGCGGCGACCAGCAGATCGGCGCGCTCATCGCGTCGGGGCGCCTGGACATGCTCGTGTTCTTCTGGGACCCGATGAGCCCGCAGCCGCACGACTCGGACGTGAAGGCCCTGGTCAGGATCGCGGTGGTGTGGAACATCCCGATCGCCTGCAACCGCACCAGCGCCGACTACCTGATCACCTCGCCGCTGCTGGCGAAGCCGCACGCTGCGCATTCCCCGCTCACCAGCACGCTCGCGTAGCCGCCGCCGGGCCTAGGCATCAGCCTTGGCGCGTGCCTCAGCCGGCTCCCAGTCCGGGCGCAGCGGCATGCCGGACGCGCCGTCCGCCCGCAGCTTGACGCCGAGGATCTGGTGCAGCTGGACGATGTTGTGGTCGAAGCCGAGCCGGGAGCCCGCCATGTACAGCCGCCAGACCCGCGCGGTGCCCTGGCCGACCTCCTCGACCGCCTCGTCCCAGTGCGCGTCCAGGTTGGCGCACCAGCCGGCGAGCGTCTTCGCGTAGTGCTCCCTCAGGTTCTCCTCGTGCCTGATCTCGAAGCCGTGGTCGTTCATGACGCTCATCAGCCAGCCCGGGCCCTCGAGTTCGCCGTCGGGGAAGACGTAGCGGTTGATGAAGCCTTCCTTCCTGATGGAAGGGCCGGTGTTGTCGGGGCGGGTGATGCAGTGGTTCAGCATCCGGCCGCCGACCTTGAGCTTGCCGTTGAGGAAGCTGAAGTAGCCGGGGACGTTCTGCTTGCCGATGTGCTCGGTGAGGCCGATCGAGCTGACCGCGTCGAAGTCGGTCTCGGGCACGTCGCGGTAGTCGAGGTGGCGGACCTCGGCCAGGTCCTCGAGGCCGGCCTTCTTGATCTCCTGCTGCGCCCACAGCGCCTGCTGCTCCGACAGCGTGACGCCGAGCGCCTTGACGCCGTACTCGCGCGCGGCGTGCATCACCATGCCACCCCAGCCGCAGCCGACGTCGAGCAGCCGCATGTCCGGCTTGAGCGCGAGCTTGCGTGCGACCAGGTCGAACTTGTACTCCTGCGCCTCTTCCAGCGTGGCGTCCTGGGTCGGGTAGCAGGCGCAGGTGTAGGCCATCGACGGGCCGAGCACCCACTCGTAGAAGCGGTTGGACACGTCGTAGTGGTGCGAGATCGAGTTCGCGTCCCGGCGCTTGGAGTGCATCCGGCCGACCCGCAGGAGGCGGCTGGTCACCCGTACCTCTTGCGGGGGCGGGGGGATCCTGGGCAGCAGCAGCTTGGGCCCGCCGAGCGCCCGCAGGAGCTTGACCCGGTCCGCCCAGCTCATGTTCATCTCCTGGGCGCGTGACAGCCGGGACAGCAAGGTGTATATGTCGCCGTCGACGTCCAAGTGGCCGGACACGTAGGCGCGGGCCAGGCCGAGCGCGCCCGGCGCCTGCGCCAGGTAGGCGACGGCGATCGGCGACCTGACAGTCATCTTGACCGGCGAGCCGGGGGGGCCGGCCGTGGACCCGTCGTATGCCTGGAATTCAACCGGAGCATCCGGGCCGGCTATCGCCTCGAATACCTCAGCCAGCGCCATGTGCCGTTCCTTTCTTGTGACTTGTCGTCAGCGTCCGCGGACGCATTTGTCGTACAGGCCGAGCAGGCGGCCGCCGCCGTCGTATTCGGCCTTGAGCTTGTCGTAGCCGGCGCCGTTGTAGCGGCGGCGGAACTCTTCCTCCGAGTAGAACGCGGTGGAGTACAGCGACTTGTGCCCGCCCAGCGCGCTGACCTCTTCTTCCACCATCCGGTTGTAGTAACCGTCCTGCTGCCCCGGCGGCAGCGGGACCGTACCCCAGAAGCCGAAGTTGACGTACACGTCGCCCGGCCGCAGCGGGTACAGGGTCCAGGCGTGGTCGCCGCGCATCTTCAGCGGGCACAGCCAGACCGGCTTCATCTTGACGCTGCGTTCGAAGAACTCGAGGAACACGTCGCCTTGGTCCACCGGGATCTCGACGTCCTGAACGACCATCTCGCGCTGCGGGCGGCCGCGGTTTTCGTTGAGCACCGCGGTCAGGCCGTATCTCCTGTCGAAGGCGACCAGCTTGCGGTAGACGTCCGAGCGGCGGTACCTGCTCGGCCAGAGACGCCTGATGACCTTGTTCTGCACGCCGAACGCGCGGGAGCACCAGAACCAGTCGGTGTCCCAGCGCCAGATGTAGTCCTTGACGGTGAGGAAGTCCTCGCGGTTCCGCCGTACCGACTCGTAGTAGACCTGCTGGCCGGTGTAGTCGCTCACCCAGGGCGCCTTGTCGCTGAACCCGCCAACGCTCAGGTACAGCTCGCCCGCGCTGAACGCGGTGCCGTCGAGGAAGTCGGCGCGGTGGCCCTGGTAGCTCTTCGTCGCCGTGATCTCGGCGATCGCCGCCATGCAGCTCTTGGGGTCGGTGAAGGCGAAGTGGCGCAGGTGGACGTACGGCTTGACGGGTTCGAGCTCGATGGTGAGCGCCAGGGAGTAGCCGAGGGTGCCGTAGGAGTTCGGGAAGCCGTAGAACAGGTCGCTGTGCTCGTTGTCCTTGGTGGCTATGACGACGCGGCCGTCTCCGGTGAGGATCTGCATCTCGGTTACCGACTCGTGCGGCAGGCCGTTGCGGAACGAGGTGGACTCGATCCCGAGCCCGGTGACCGCGCCGCCGAGGGTGATCGTCTTGAGCTGCGGCACGACCAGCGGCATCAGGTTGTGCGGCAGCGTGGCGTCGCAGAGGTCCTCGTAGGTGGTCATGCCGCCGACCACGGCCGTCCTGGTGGCCGGATCCACGTGGATGACCCGGGTGAATGCGGCTGCGTCGAGCAGGTGGACGGTGGTCGCGTCTCCCGGGCCTGAGTCGCGGTACCGGAACAGGTTCGAGGTGGGCTTCGCGAGACGCACCGGCGCGCCTGCGGGCACCGCGGCGTAGGCGTCGCGCAGCCGCGCCACCGCGGCCTGATGAGCCGCGAGCTTGGCTGGCGGCAGTCCTTCGATGCCGGTCACTTGCGTCTCCTCAGCTCTCTTCGGTCCACTGTGCGTCCTGTGGTTCTCACAAGGATGCGCACAGGAGTACAAAGTGGGCAAGCTGCGTACCGAACGGGACGAACGGCTCAGGCAGTGTATCGGGTCGCCGTCGGGCTGCTGCGTCACGCCTCACCTGC
>NZ_JBARCR010000544.1:0-5077 GCF_049794275.1 Trebonia sp. | reverse complement strand
GGCATACGCCGCCGCCAGATGGGTCTTGCCCACCCCCCTGCTGCGCCCGGGGCGCGGATGGTCGCAACAGGAAGTTGCAAACGGCATGAATACCACCTTCGGCTACAGCTGGGGGCAGAGCACCGTCGGCAAAATCGAGGCTGCGCAGCGGCCCCTGCGCGTGAATGAACTCGCCGACCTCGCGGCCCTTTTCGGCGTCCCCGTTACCCAGCTCCTCGAGCCAAAGCTGCTGCTCGAAGAGAGCGACGACCTCAGTTCCCTCGAAGCGGACATACGCAAGCTTGAGGAGGAGCAGGGACGTCTCGGCAAGGAACGGGCTGCTGCCCTGGAAGCTCACGGCGCGACCAGCGCCCGGCTCGCGGAAGTATCGAGTGAGCTGGCCCGCGTCCGGTACAGCCTGGAGATTATGAGGGGCTGGCACGCGGCAGCCTCGGAGGAAGGCGATCCCGGATGACCGGAAGAGGGCGACGCGGCGGGGGAACGGTCTTCTACGACAAAGGCCGAAGTGCTACGTCGGCCAGGTCAGCTATATAGATGACGCGGGGAAACGGCAGCGCCCGAAGGTGTTCGGGCAGACTGCGGAAGAGGCTCAGGACAAGCTCGATGCGCTACGCGCCGAACTGAAGACCACCGGGTCGGTAGCGCCGAAGGACCTTACCGTCCGGCACATCATGGAAGACCTGCTGGCCCACCCGCCGTCGTCGTGGAAGTCGCCGCTCACGATCCGCGGCAACAGGGACCGGGCGGCCCACATCATCGCGGGGCTGGGGAAGGCCAAGCTCGCCCGGCTGACGGTCACCCAGGTTGAGCGGTGCCTCGACGACCTGGCGGCCGAGGGCATGTCTTCGGACACGATCAACCGGTGCCGGGCGCTCTTGCGGCTGGCGATCCGGCGCGCCGAGCGCGACGGGAAGATCGGCCGGAACGTCGCCGCGCTCGCCGACCCGCCGAGCGGCACGCGCCGCAAGTCGCGGGCCATGACCCTGGCCCAGGTCAACACGCTGCTCGCGGCGAAGCTCAACACGTTCTGGCGCGGATACATCACGGTCGGCCTCACGTGCGGGCTCCGCCCGGGCGAACTGCTCGGCCTGCGCTGGGAAGACGTCGACTTCGACCGGGGAGTGATCCGCGTCCGCAAGTGCCTCAAGGCGCTGCCCGATCCGAAGACCGGGAAACGGCGCCTGGTGCTCGAGGACCTGAAGACCGAGCAGAGCCGGCGCACGATGCAGATGCCGCGCCTCGCCGCCGCAGCATTGCGCGAGCTGCGCAAGGACCAGGCCCGGTGGAAGCTCAAGGTCGGCGCGGCCTACGACGTGCGGGACATGGGGCTCGTGTTCACCGACCGTGCCGGGGCGCCGCGCTGGCCGCAGGATGTCACCCGCTACTTCAAGGTGATCTGCAAGCGGGCTGGCATCGGCAACTGGATACCCCGCGAGCTGCGCCACACGTTCGTGTCGGTGCTATCGGACTCCGGTGTGGATATCGAGCACATCGCCGACGCCGTGGGGCACGTCAACTCGACGATCACCAAGACCGTCTACCGGCACCAGATCGCCGACAAGGTGACCGTCGCGGCGACCGCGATGGACGCGATTTTCGGCGAGGCAAGCGGGTCATGAGAACCGGCTCAGGCTCCCTGGATAGGCTCCCAGCCGTCCGCAGTTGTGCCATGGCCTGCACCGGAAGCCTGATAGCGTCATCCCCACATGGGCTGACACGTCGCAAAGGCGAGTGATTCACCTGCTGGTGCTGTGGAACATCGACCTGACGCTCGTCGACGTCGTGAAGGTCACCCGGGCGGCCTACGCCGAGGCGTTCGCGACAATCACCGGTCGGCCGCTGGTGCAGTTGCCGCAGATGGCAGGGCGCACCGAGCCGGAGGTCTTCTTCGACGCGCTCGCGCTGAACGGCGTGAGCCTGCGGGATCCCGACGAGTCCGAGCGGCTGCTCGCCCCGTTCGGCGCGGAGCTGGCGACCTCGCTGGCCGCCCGCAGGGACCTGCTCACCACGCAGGGCCAGCTGCTGCCGGGCGCCGCGGAGTCGCTGGCCGCCGTCGCGAGGCTGCCGAACGTCGTCCAGTCGGTGCTCACCGGTTCCAGCCGGCCGAACGCGGCCCTCAAGCTTCGCGCCTTCGGCCTCGACCGTTACCTAGACCTGACCGTCGGCGGCTTCGCCGGGTCCGACCCCTACCCGAAGGGCGCGCTGCTGCGCGTCACCCGCCAGCGGGCTGAGGAGAAGTACCAGGTGGCCTTCACCGAGCGGGCCACGGTCTACGTCGCGGACTCGCCCCGCGATGTGGAGGCCGCCAAGATCGGCGGCGCCAGGTCGCTGGCGGTGGCCAGCGGCCGCGCGAGCAGCGCCGAACTCCGCGACGCCGGCGCCGACGCGGTCCTCCCCGACCTCACTGACCCCACCGCCCTCACCGCCTTTCTCACCGCCGCCCCGGCCTGACCGGGCGAAGGTGGTCGATGGCCCATCGACCCCCTTCTATGGCGGACGATGGCCCATTCTCCACCTTCCCGGCCCGGCCAAAGAGCGTGGTCGATGTCACATCACGTTCGCGGCCCGGGCGGTCGGGGGCGGTCCGGCGCTCGACCCCCGGGCGTGGGGTGGGCTGGGCCACGTTGCGCGGCACACGGCCGGGGAACGATGCTGGTTCCCATGAGTAGCGACGAGGGCAGCGTCGCTCCCGCGGGGCACGGATACGGTGCCACGCTGTGGGAGCCGGACGCGGAGACGGTCAGGAACGCCCGGATAAGCCACTACATGCGATGGCTGGCCGACCGCGGGGTCCAGGCCGGGAACCCTGGGGCCCCGGCGGGACCGGGCAGCGCCGCGCCTGCGGCCGTTTACCAGCGGCTGTGGGAGTGGTCCGTGGCGAACCCAGGCGAGTTCTGGACCTCGATCTGGGACTACTTCGACGTCCTCGGCGACCGCGGCGATGGCCCGGCCCTGACCGGCACCACGATGCCCGACGTGCACTGGTTTCCTGACGCGACCCTGAACTACGCGCGGAACGCGCTGCGCACGGCGTGGACCGACCCGGACAGGCCGGCCATCATCGCCGTGTCAGAACGCCGCGGCACCGCCGAGCTCAGCTACGCCGAGCTCGCCGCCGAAGTGGCCAGGGTCGCGCGCGGGCTGCGGGCCCTCGGCGTGACCAAGGGAGATCGCGTCGTGGCGCTGCTGCCGAACATCCCCGAGGCGGTGATCGGGCTGCTCGCCGCCGCCAGCATCGGCGCGATCTGGTCCTCGTGCTCGCCCGATTTCGGCACCCGCAGTGTGGTGGACCGGTTCGCGCAGATCGAGCCTGCCGTGCTGCTGGCCGTGGACGGCTACACCTACAACGGCAAGGACTACCCGCGAACCAGCGTGGTGGCCGAGATCGCCGCGCAGCTGCCCACGCTCAAGGCCGTGGTCATGGTTGGCCTGCTCGGCACCGCGGACGTGAACCCGCCCGAACTCCCGGCGGGAGTCCAGCGGCTCGGCTGGGCCGGCCTGGGCGACGGCGCCCAGGGCACCAAGGGCGAGCCCGAGTTCGAGGAGGTGCCGTTCGAGCACCCGCTGTGGGTCGTCTACTCCAGCGGCACGACGGGCCTGCCGAAGCCGATCGTGCACGGCCACGGCGGCATCGTGCTCGAGCACCTCAAGGCGCTCGCGCTGCACATGGACCTGAAGCCGGGCGACCGGTTCACCTGGTACACCACGACCGGCTGGATGATGTGGAACTTCCTGGCCGGCGGGCTGCTGGCGGGCACCACGATCGCGGTCTACGACGGCAGCGCCACGTTCCCGGCCACGGACCGGCTGTGGCAGCTCGCCGCCGACGAGCGGCTCAGCTACCTGGGCGCCGGCGCACCGTACCTGATGGCCTGCCAGAAGGCGGACCTGACGCCGAAAGACGACTACGACCTCTCGCAGCTGAGGGGCATCGGCTCGACCGGCTCCCCGCTGCCGCCCGAGGCCTTCACGTGGGTCTACGGCAAGGTCAAGGAAACCGTGCAGCTCGGCTCCCTGTCCGGCGGCACCGACGTTTGCACCGGGTTCGTCGGGTCCTGCCCCTTGCTGCCGGTCCGCTCCGGCGTGATCTCGGGCCGCAGCCTCGGGGCCGACGTGCAGGCCTTCGACGAGCACGGTCACGCCGTCATCGGCCAGGTCGGCGAGCTGGTGCTGACCACGCCGATGCCGTCGATGCCCGTGCGGTTCTGGAACGACACCGGCGGCAAGAAATACCGGGACAGCTACTTCGCGGAGTTCCCCGGCGTGTGGCGGCACGGCGACTGGATCGAGATCCTGCCCGACGGCGGCTGCATCATCTACGGCCGCTCCGACGCGACGCTCAACAGGGGCGGCGTGCGGATGGGCACCAGCGAGTTCTACCGCGTCGTCGAGTCGTTCCCCGAGGTCGCAGACAGCCTGGTGGTGGACACCGGCCGGCTCGGCGCAGAAGGCAGGCTGGTGCTGTTCATCCAGCTGGCGCCAGGCCACAAGCTCGACGACGACCTCACAAAGCGGGTGAAGGCCGCGCTCAGGCAGCAGCTGTCACCCCGGCACGTCCCCGACGAGGTGGTCATGGTGCCCGGCGTGCCGCGGACCCTGTCAGGAAAGAAGCTGGAGATCCCGGTGCGAAAGATTTTGCTGGGCACACCGGTAGAGCAAGCCGCTGATCCGAGCGCGCTGGCCAACCCGGAAGTGCTCGAGGCATACGCGCCGCGAACTACCCTGTAAGTAGGAGGGCAGCCGGACGCGCCCGAGCGCACCGGCTATTGACTGATAGCAATGCGCAACTCACGCTAGCAGCAGCCACGGTGACGTGGCTGCTGCCGCATGCCCATTTACTCAAAGGAGAGTGGAGAGGCAATGCCGGAACTCGCGGACGACTCCAGGCAGACAGTGCTCGCCGAAGCGGCGGCGCTGTGGGCGGCCGGGAACGGTGAGGTAGCCCCGCCGGGTGACCCCGGCCGGGCCGTGGGCGACCTGCCCGGCTTCCTCGCCGCGTACTACCGGCTGGCGGAGACAGAGGACCTCACCACGGCCGGGCCGCAGCGCGTGGCGGCGGTCGCGGCCTGGCACGCGG
>NZ_JBARCR010000543.1:0-2237 GCF_049794275.1 Trebonia sp. | reverse complement strand
CCCCGGGTCATGCGGCGCTGACCTTCAACTCGGTGGTGACCACTGAACCGGTGAACTGACCGCACAGCCGCACAGTCTCAGGCCGGCCACCGGCCTGAGACTGTGCCGCTGAACCGATCCAGCCTGCTGCTCGTGAACACAAAGCGGTTGGCTTACGCGAGGCGCACGTACCGGGGAGGCGCTGCTGGTACGGGATGCTTGGAGGGTGAAAAGCTCGGCGCAGGTTGTCCCGGCGGCCAGCAGCTCATCGTGCGTCCCCGACTCGACGACGTACCCCTCGTTCAGCACGTAGATCCGATGATGTTCTCCGCGGTCGCCGCGCGGCGGTGACGCGCACGCGGTGGTGTCGGCCGCCGTGTGGCTCACGCCGTTGCTCACCAACCCGGATGTCGTGGCGGGCTGCGCCGTGCCTCCGGGCCGTTCCTGAGCGATTCCTCGACGATGTCGCCTGGCCGCTGCGCTGAACGGCTCAGCTGAACGGGGTGCGGGGGCGGTCCTGGAGTTCGCCGTCGATGTAGAGGTCGACCTTCTCGTTGTAGAAGCAGGCGAGGCCCGCGACCTTCTGGCTTTCCGGTAGCGGGGTCCGGTAGATCCACACCAGGTCAGGGTGCACGCCGTGGCCGGTGTCCACCGACCAGTAGGCCGCCGTGCCCTTGTACGGGCAGTGGGACTGGGTCGCCGACGGGGCGAGCAGTTCCGTGCGGACGTCCGGGAGCGGCAGGTAGTAGCGAGGCGGCAGGCCAGTCTCGAACAGGATGTGCGGCCGGGTCGAGTCGGCGACCGTGACCCCGTCCACTTCCACGCGGACCTGCCGGGAACTCGCCAGGATGTCCACCCGCTTGTACGGGTCTCTCGGATGCGTGTAGACCGGCTCGTCCTCCTCGAGCCACTCGTCCATCGCGGCCCAGTCGAAACGGACCAGGTCCCGCAGCTCCTCGAGCGGGGAGTCCGGGTACCGCTTGGCGGCGCTCTCCGCTGCGGCGCCGTCCACCCGCACGTCGAAGAGCCGCGCTGTGCCGCGGCTGGGCGAGTGCTCAACCTTTTCGACGGGCTTAAGGTCCGCCACCACGTCCGCCAGCGGGATGTAGTACGCCGGGTAGTAGGGGATTTCCCAGACGAGGAAGGGGCGGCGGGTGTCGGCGACAAGGCGCCCCGCCAGGTAACAGCGAACCCGTTTCGGACCCTGCTCCACACGGACCGCGCCGCGCGCGTGCTCGTTCATGCCGCTCACGCTACCCGCAGGCCGCCGGGACCGGAACTGTGCGGATCGCGGATCCGCTGCTGGCGGGCACCGAGTAGTAGATCAGGCCGCCCGTGACCGCCATCAGGTAGTCCTGGCCCAGGTCGGGCAGCGGAAGCGTCGCGCGCCTGCGTCCCGTCGCCGGGTCGGCGCAGTAGTTCTGCGCGGGGTCCGCAGCCTGGTTCCTGACCCACAGCACCCCGCCCCAGACGTCGGCGTGCAGGCCGTTGCTGCCGTTGATCTGGGTGCGCGCCTGGGGGGTCATCGACAAGGCGGAGAAGCGCTCGATGTAGCCGAGCATCCCGGTGGGTTCGGACACCCAGGCGCCCGCGGCGGACACGCCGCCGCCGATCAGCGGGGCGATCACGCCGAGCATGGGATGGGACGCCAGCAGCGCCCCGGTCACGGGGTCCCGGCGCTGGATCGTGCCGTCTCCGCTGTCCGCCTCGCTCACGATCAGCGTGCCGCCGTCGGGGCTCCCGCCGATGTCGGAGGTGTCGGCGCCGGGCAGCGGGATCGTGAGTTCCGCTGCCACGGTCGCCGGGGACACCCGGACGAGCTCGTCCGATCCGTCCACCCAGATCGAGCCGCCCGCGTAGGCGATGTGGCTCTGCTCGGCACCGCTGTTCACCGGGGCTATCGTCAGCTCGCCGGTCACCATGAGCGTGCGGGGGTCGAGCCGGAGCAGCATGGCGTGGCCGGAGAACGAGCCGGTCAGCCACAGTGACCCCGCGGCGGCCAGGGGAGCGCCGATGGCACCGGGGCTGAACGTGTTCGTCGCGACGATCGCGCCGGTCGCGGCGTCGACGCGGGCCAGCTCCATCCACGGCGGATCCTGCCGTGCGGGCGACAGGGACCGGCGCAAGTACAGGCTGCCTCCGGTGACGGTCAGGCCGGGGTTGGTGAACACCCGGCCGACGATGCCGCCGGCGGGAATGCCCGGGGAGGCCGGCGCCGGGGGAGCGGCGGGGCTCGCCACGGAGGCGAGGGTTCTCGC
>NZ_JBARCR010000542.1:0-4578 GCF_049794275.1 Trebonia sp. | reverse complement strand
CGCCGGTGGCGATCACGAGCAGGGCGGCCGGCACCGCGACGACCGCCTCAGGCAAGCCGCGCGGCCGCCACACCGCCCAGCCGAGGACGACGACGAGGGCCGCCACTGAGACGGCCTCGGCGGCTGCGTTCGGCTGCGTTTCCTGCCCCCTTTTCTCGCTGGCGCCGATCGTATATCCGCGACCAGCGCCAATATTGTTTGGTGGTCACAATGTGACCACCGGAACAGCGCATCTACCTCATGTTTTGGGCACAAGTCCTGGCGTGTAACTTTGCATAAGCACGGGCTGGAAGTGGCTTCATCGTTCGGTGTAAGTTCGCGTGGAAAGCCGTAGCAGCGGAGGATTTATGAGCATTCTGGGCACGCGGGTCATCCGTACGGAGGATCCGCGGCTGTTGACCGCGGGCGGCGTCTACGTAGACGACCTGCGGGAACCTGAGCTGGCGGGTGCGGTGCGGGCTACCTTCGTTCGCGCGACGGTGGCGCATGCACTGATAACTGGCATAGACAAGTCGGAGGCGCTCACGCAGCCGGGTGTCGTCGCGGTGCTGACCGCGGCGGACATGACCGACCTGCCCGCGGCCGAGCCGCCAGGCGGCGAGGTGCCCGGACCTGACGAGCCGCCGGCCGAGGGGCCGGTGCCGCTCGGTGGGAAGTGGGCCGAGCCGCTGCTCGCGGTGGACCGGGTGCGGTTCGTCGGCGAGCCGGTGGCGATCGTGCTCACCGACAGCACGTACCAGGGCGAGGACGCGGCCGAGCTGGTCAGCGTGGACTATGAGGTGCTGCCCGCGGTGACCACGATCGCCGGCGCGTTCGCCGGCGAGAGCCTGCTGTTCCCCGACACGGGCACCAACGTCTGCGTCAGGGGCGGCCGGGACATCAGCGACGACAGCATCTTCGACGGCTGCGACGTCGTGGTCGAGGGCGACATCGTCAACCAGCGAGTCGCCTGCCTGCCGATGGAGGGCCGCGCGACGGCGGCGGCGTTCTCCGGCGGCAAGCTCACCGTCTGGGCGTCGACGCAGAACGCCCAGCTCGCCCGGCTGATCTTCACCGCGATCGGGCTGCCGCCCGACGCGATCCGGGTGGTCGCGCCCGACGTGGGCGGCGGGTTCGGCGCCAAGATCGGCGTCGACAGGGAGCAGATCGTCGTCGCGTGGGCCGCGAAGCACACCGGCAGGCCGGTGCGCTGGGTGGAGACTCGCAACGAGAACCTGATGGCGATGACGCAGGGCCGCGCGCAGTTGCACCACATCAAGATCGGCGGCGACCGGGACGGGAAGATCAAGGCCTACCGGCTCGACGTCATCCAGGACGCCGGCGCGTTCCCGCGGATGAGCGGGTTCCTGCCGATGCTGACCAATCTGATGGCGCCCGGCGTCTACGACATCCCCGCGGTGCAGGCCGACTACAAGGTCGTGGTCACCAACACGGCGCCGATCGCCGCCTACCGCGGCGCCGGCCGGCCGGAGGCCGCGGCGACGATCGAGCGGGCGGTGGACTGGTTCGCCGCCGCGGCGGGCCTCGACCCTGCCGAGGTGCGGAAGGCCAACTTCATCCAGCCTGACCAGTTCCCGTTCGTCACCAAGGCCGGCGCGCCGTACGACACCGGCGAGTACGAGTCAGCCCTGGAGAAGGTACTCGGCGCCGCGGACTACACGTCGCTGCGCGACGAGCAGCGGCGCCGCCGGGAGGCCGGCGACACCAGGCAGATGGGCCTCGGGCTGGCCAGCTACGTGGAGATCACCGCCGCCGACGGCGGCGCAGGCGAGACCGCGAAGGTCGAGGTGCACGACGACGGCACCGCGACCGTGTACACCGGGTCGTCGGCGCACGGCCAAGGGCACCACACGGCGTTCGCGATGATCCTGCAGAGCGAGACCGGCATCCCGATGGACAAGATCGAGGTCATCCACGGCGACACCGACCTTGTCCCGGACGGCGTAGGCACCTACGCCTCCCGCTCGCTCCAGCTGGGCGGGTCGGCCGTGCACAAGGCGGCGATCGAGGTCAAGGAGGAGGCGGCCAGGAACGCGGCCGCGCTGTTCGAGGCCGCGGAAGCGGACGTCGTGCTCGACGCTGACACCGGCACCTGGCACATCGCCGGCGACCCGGACAAGTCGCTGACCTGGGCGCAGGTCGCGGAACACGCCGACGGCGGGCTGATCGTCGCCAACGTGCGGTTCACCGCCGACCGGCCGACGTTCCCGTTCGGCACGCACCTGTCGGTCGTCGAGGTAGACACCGAGACCGGCAAGGTGACGCTGCTGCGGCACATCACCGCCGACGACGCTGGCCCGGTGCTCAACCCGGTCCTGATGGAGGGCCAGCGGCACGGCGGTATCGCCCAGGGCGCGGCGCAGGCGCTGTGCGAGGAGGTCCTCTACGACGTCGACGGGAACCCGCTGACCTCCACGCTCGCGGACTACGCCGCGATCACGGCCGCGGAGCTGCCGTCGTTCGAGCTGCTCACCAGCGAGACGCCGACCCCGGTGAACCCGCTGGGCGTCAAGGGCATCGGCGAGGCCGGCACGATCGGTTCTACGCCCGCGGTGCACAACGCGGTCATCGACGCGGTGTCGTACCTCGGCGTCCGGCACATCGACATGCCGCTGACACCGGAACGTGTGTGGACCGCCATCTCCGAAGCACAGAAGGCGAGCGCGAAGTGAAGGTCGAACTGACCGTCAACGGCAAGGAAATCAGCGCGGACGTCGAGGACCGCTTGCTGCTCGTGCACTTCCTGCGCGACGTGGCGGACCTCACCGCGACCAATATCGGCTGCGAGACGACCTCGTGCGGCGCCTGCACCGTGCTGCTTGACGGGGAGTCGGTGAAGTCGTGCACCGTGCTCGCCGCCCAGGCGGACGGGGGCTCGGTGACGACCCTCGAGGGGCTGGCCGCCGACGGCCAGATGCACGCCGTGCAAGAGGCCTTCCACCAGGAGCACGGCCTGCAGTGCGGGTTCTGCACCCCCGGCATGGTCATGGCGATCGTGTCGCTGCTGAAGGAGAACCCGTCGCCGACCGAGGCGGAGGTGCGGACCGGCCTCGAGGGCAACATCTGCCGCTGCACCGGGTACCACAACATCGTCAGGGCGGCGCTCGCCGCAGCGGAGGCGGGCAAGTGATCCCACCAGCGTTTACTTACGTGCGGGCCACGTCGGTCGACGAGGCCCTCGGGCTCGCGGCCGAGCACGGCGAGGACGCGAAGTACCTGGCCGGCGGGCACTCGCTGCTGCCGCTGATGAAGCTGCGGTTCGCCGCGCCAGGCGTGCTGATCGACCTCGGCAGGATCCCCGACCTCGCGTACGTGCGCGACGAGGGAACGTACGTGGCGGTCGGCGCGCTGACCAGGCACCACGACGTCGCTCACGCGTCGCTGCTCGCGTCCGACGTGCCGCTGCTCGCGCACACGGCCGAGGCCGTTGGTGACCCGCAGATCCGGCACCGCGGTACGATCGGCGGCTCGGTCGCGCACGGCGACGCGGCCTCCGACCTGCCCGCCACGCTGCTGGCGCTGGACGCCTCGTTCGTCATCCGCGGCCAGGACGGGACGCGGACGGTGCCCGCCACGGAATTCTTCCGCAGCATTTTCGAGACCGCGCTCGAGCCGGGCGAACTGCTCACGGAGATCCAGGTGCCCAAGCCGGCCAGCCCGGCCGCCTGGGGGTTCCAGAAGTTCACCAAGCGGGCGATCGACTGGGCCATCGTGGGCGTCGCCGTGCAGGGACAGGCGGTCGCGCTGGTCAACATGGGATCGACGCCGCTGCGCGCCACCGCGGTGGAGAACGCACTCGCGTCGGGTGCGTCGATCGCCGAAGCGGCCGCGCTGGCCGCGGAGGGGACCAACGCCGGGTCCGACATCCACGCGAGCAAGGCCTACCGCGAGCACCTGGCCCGCGTCCTGGTCAAGCGCGCCCTGGAGGACGCCGCCGCCCGCCCGTAACTCCGACGCTGACTCGGGTGCCCTGCGCGTGCGCCACAATGGAGTTGTGACGTTGCGCAGGGCGCTCACCAGACCGTTCCGCTACCCAGTGCGATGGCTGTCGTTCCTGGCCGGCGGCATCCCAGCGATCGTGCTGTTCCCGGCGCCCAGCCTGTCCTACCTGGCGTGGCTCGGCCTGGTGCCCGCGATGGCGCTGTTCACCCGCGCCGACACCACCAAAGAGGCGATCGCGCGCGGCTGGTGGTTCGGCGCCGCGTACCTGATCGCGATGCTGTACTGGATGGCGCCGGAGATCGGGCCTGGCCTGGTGCTGCTCGGCGCGGTGATGGGCTGGATGTGGTCGCCGTTCGCGGTCGCGGTCCGCCGGCTGCTCCGGCCGCCGGTGTCGTGGCCGCGCTTCGCCGTGGCCTTCATAGTGGTCCCGAGCTGCTGGCTCATCCCGGAGTGGATCAGGTCCTACCAGGGGCTCGGCGGTCCCTGGGCGCTGTACGGCGCGTCCCAGTGGCAGCACCCCGCGGTGCTCGCGCTGGCCGCCGTCGGGGGAGTGTGGCTGGTCAGCGTGGCCCTCGTGATGGCCAACGTGGCGATCACCGCGGCGCTGGGCGCCGCCTTCCCCGCCGCGTTCGCACC
>NZ_JBARCR010000541.1:0-1812 GCF_049794275.1 Trebonia sp. | reverse complement strand
AGGCGATCAGCCGGTGCCCGCGCTCGTTGGGGTGCAGCCGGTCGACCGACCAGTTGCGCCGCTCGTAGGTCTCCGGGTCCCGCGCGGCGTCCCAGTGCAGGGTCCCGTACCGGGCGGCCACCTTGTCGAGCTCGGTGTTGACCGCGTGCATGCGCCGCGACAGCGGCCTGGCCAGCCCGGCGGGCAGCCCGAACATCCGCGCCGGGTCCGGCAGCCGCATGGTCAGCACGGTGGCGCCGCCTGCCTGCAGCGCGGCGACGGTCCTGGCGGCGGCCTGACCGGTACCCACCGGGTCGAAGCCGGCCCGCAGCGTGTCGTTGATGCCCACCACGACGGTGGCGACGTCGGGCCGCAGCTGGAGCGCCGCCGGCAGCTGGTCGCGCTCGACGTGCTTAGCCTGCGCGCCGAGCACCGCGAGGTTGTGCAGTTCCGGGTCGGGGAGCCCGGTGGCAAGGTGTCGTGCCCAGCCTCGCCAGCCGCCTGATGGGTCGGGATCACCCATGCCCAGGGTGATCGAGTCGCCGAGAGTCACGATCCGCGTCATGCTTGCACCTGCCCGAGAGGACGAAACGAGTCGGTGTTGAGGGCTTCGTGGACCGCCAGGAAAGCGGTGACCGAGGCCGGCCAGCCGAACTCCTCGGCGCGGGCCCGTGCCGCGGCGCGCCGCGCGATCGGGTCCCTGGCGAGGATGGCGCGCACGCCGCTGGCGAAATCCTCGCCAGTGACCGCGATCCCGGCGGTGCCGACCACCTCCGGCAGCGCACTCGACGCGCTGACCACGACCGGGGTGCCGCAGGCGAGCGCCTCGAGCGCGGCGAGCCCGAAGGTCTCCACCGGCCCTGGCGCGATCACTACATCGGCGCTGGCCAGCAGGATGGCCAGCTCCTTGGGGTCGGTGACGAACCCGGCAAACCGGACCGGCAAAGAAGCGCGGCGTGCCGCGTGCTCCAGCCGGGCGCGCAGCGGCCCGTCACCGGCGACGACGAGTACTGCGTCCAGCCCGGCCGCGCGCAGCCCGGCCAGCGCGGCGAGCGAACGGTGCGGTTTCTTCTCAACCGACAGCCGCGCGCAGTGCACGAGCAGCGTCTGGTCTGGTTTCGCATAGGAATCCCGCGCCGCGTCGCTGTACCGCTCGGGGCTGAACAGCTCCAGGTCGACGCCGAGCGGGATGCGCGTCAGGTTAGGCGCGCCGATCCGCTCGAACTCCGCCGCCGCCCACCGGGTGGTGCAGACGATCCGCTGGTAGTTCCGCGAGCTGCGGCGGTTGAGCGCGTCGGCGAGCGCGGTGGCCCTCTCGCTGAGCAGCCGGCTCCGCCATCGTGACATGCCGGACACGTCGGCGGGCAGGCTGAACAGGCCGGTCAGGCTCTCGTGCGAGACCATCACCGCCGGCACGCCGTGCGCGCGCGCCCACTGGCCGGTCCAGCGCAGCGTGGTGCGGTCCGACACCTCGAGCCGGTCCGGCCGCAGTTCGGTCAGCAGCGCGGCGAGCCTGCGGCGGCCGAGCAGCGCGCGGTAGCCGCCGGTGAACGGCACTATCGGCCCGTACCTGGTGATCATCCGCCCCTGCGCCGTCGCCTCGTCGCCGCGGCGGCGGCCAGGGATGATCAGCACGGGATCGTGTCCGGCCGCCAGGTAGCCGGCACCGAGTTCGCGCAGCGCGGTTCGCATGCCGCCGGAGCGCGGCCCCACGTAGTTGGCCAGCCGCACGATCCGCATCAGGCGGCCATCCTCACAGGGGCGGTTCCGGCGCCGAGTACCGCGGCGTAGTGGCCGATCAGCTCGCCGGTCAGGGCCGGCCAGGACCTGGCG
>NZ_JBARCR010000540.1:0-2192 GCF_049794275.1 Trebonia sp. | reverse complement strand
GTGGACGGAAATCTGCATGGCCTTTACCGCACTCGACGCACTGCGGGAGGGCTATGAGGTCTATCCCGTCGTGGACGCGATCGGCGGCACCTCGCCAGAAGCCCACCGCGCGGGCCTGGACCGGGTGATGCAGGCCGGAGGGCAGCCGGTCAGCTGGGTCTAGCTCGCCTGCGAGCTGCAACGCGACTGGGCACGCGACGATACGGTCGAAGCGGTCATCGAGATTGTCCTCACCGACCGCCTGCGGAAGGAGTAGCGACGGCGGATTCAGGCGACGCGCCAGACGCGCCACAGCGCGGTCGGGTCGCTGAGCGGGTCGCCGTGCACCAGCGAGAAGTCCGCGGGGCCGCCCTCCCTGATCACCCCGGCCTCTGGCTCGCCGAGCAGCTCACCGCCGCGCCAGGTCACCGCGGCCAGTGCCTCCCACGGCTCTAGCCCGGCCTCGGCCAGGGATTCGACTTCCCAGGGCAGCTGGTTGGCGCGCGCCGAGCCGCCGCCGAAGTCGGTGCCGCCCACGATGGCGACCCCGGCCGCGCGGGCGAGGCGCACGCTATGCCTGGCTAGTTCCAGCCGGTCCAGGATCCGGGTACGGCTGTCCGGCCCGGTGAACCTGGGCAGCGTCGTGGTCGTGCTGAACGTGAGCCACGACTTCATCACCGTCAGCGTGGTGACCAGCGCGACGCCGCGTTCCGCCATCAGCCGCGTGACGTCGGCGTCGAGCTCGAACCCGTGCTCGATCGAATCCGTGCCCGCCTCGGCGCACACCCGCGCGCCGGACAACCGCGAGGAATGCGCGGTCACCTTCGCGCCGCGCGCGTGCACCGCCTCAACGACCCGGCGCACCTCGGCAGCGGTCCACGGCGCGGTCTCCGGGTCCGGCCCGTCCAGGTAGAGCTTCACGAAGTCCGCGCCGTCGTCGAGCTGGCCGGCCGCCGCGGCGAGAAGCTCGTCGGCGTCACGGGCCTCGACCGACAGCCCGTCAGGCAGCGCTCCCGCCACGGTGATCCAGGTGCCGGCCGCGCGCACATACGGCCGGTCGCGACGCCCGCGCCACCGGTCCCTGACCCCGATGCTGAGCGCGCGCTCGACGCCGTCGTGCTCGCGCCGGGGAGCGCCGACATCACGCGCCCAGCGGACACCGGACCGGTGCTGCAGCTCGCCGTTGGACTCGGCCACGGCCACCAGCGTTTCCGTCGGGTCCGCACCGCGGGCGATCCAGTGTGAGCCGCCAGGCAACGTCAGGTGGCTGTGGCCGTCCACGAGGCCGGGGACGATCGTGGTACCGCCCGCGTCGACCACCTCGCACCCCGGCGGGAGATCGCCCTCATCGCCGGCTGGCCGGATCCAGCGGATCAGGCCGTCTTCCGTCAGCAGGCTGACACCTACTCGCAGCCGCGGGGAACGCCCGTCGGCCAGCGCGCCATCGCGGTACAAGGTGCCGGGCACGACCTCACTCTAGCCAGCCCGTCCGGCATCGTGGCCTACCTGTCGCTCCCGCGGGGGCATAGCCACCGGAAGTGGGTAAGGGGATCCCCAGGCGGGGGTGACGGGAGAGGCATGAGCGCTGACGACGGCGTGCCGTCCGCCGCTCAGGTCGAGGCGGCCGAGAGCGGGCGGGCGACTCATCCACGGGAACCGCATGCCGGCGGCCTCGCGGGGCGGCTGAACTGGCTGCGGGCGGCGGTGCTGGGCGCCAACGACGGGATCGTGTCGGTGGCGGGCATCGTTATCGGGGTCGCCGGGGCCACCATATCCCGCGGGCCTATCTTCACCGCCGGCCTGGCAGGACTGGTCGGCGGGGCCGTGTCGATGGCGCTGGGTGAGTACGTCTCAGTGTCCAGCCAGCGAGACAGCGAGCGAGCGCAGATCGCGCAGGAAAAACGTGAACTCGCTGCCATCCCGAAAGACGAGCTGACCGAGCTGACCGCCCTGTACGAGGCCAAGGGCCTTTCCGCGGCCACCGCCCGCACTGTCGCCGCCGAGCTGACCGCCCGCGATCCGCTGGCCGCTCACCTGGACGCCGAACTGCACATCGACCCCGCCGACATCCCCAGCCCGGTCCAGGCCGCCGCCGCTTCGGCGCTGTCATTCACCTCCGGTGCCCTGCTGCCGATGCTGGCCATCCTGCTGCCTCCGGCCACCCTGCGGGTCCCGGTCACTTTTGCCGCCGTCCTGATCGCGCTCGCCCTGAC
>NZ_JBARCR010000539.1:0-2355 GCF_049794275.1 Trebonia sp. | reverse complement strand
GCGCTCCCGCCATGTTCCTGCCGTGCGTGACCGTGCGCGACCTCAGCGGTGGCATGCCGACTCCCTTGCCGGACGACTCTCCTGGCCAGTTTCCTGGGAGTTCAGCCTACCGGTGTGAAGGTCCTCGTCGGCCCGACGTCAGGCAGCACGCTGCTCGCCGAGTCGTAGATGGCCTGGACCTGCTCCTTGGACAGCCGCGGCAGGTCGCGCATCCGGCCGCGGCGCTTCAGGTACTTGCCCAGATCCGTACCCGTGAACACGTCGACGTCCTTGATGGTCGCGATGCCCCAGGGGATCTTCGGCCCGTAGATGGCCATCGCGGCGTGGACGGGGACGTCGAAGCCGACCGCGGTCGACAGCCGCTCGCTGGCCTGCTGCGCCTCCCATTTGGCGTGCTCGAGCCGCTGCGTCTTGTTCTCCGGGCCGTGCCAGAGCTGCTTGCCGTTGTAGGTGCGGATCGGCACCCGCTTGTGCCAGCGCTCCGAGTCAATCGCGTACACGCCGGTGGGGCCGACCACCAGGTGGTCGATGACTTCCCGGCTGCCGGGGATGGGCCGCGCGTTCAGCGCGAGATACCCGGCGCGGCGCATCCTGGAAAGCTGCCGCCTGGTGCTGCGCTGCGCGGCTGCCAGGCTCCCGCCGACCGCGACGTCCGCGGCGGTCCGCGACCGGTACACGGTGTCGATGATGCCGGCCAGGATGGCGAGCGAGAGGCCGATCTGCCAGCTGGCGACGATCGTGAAGACGA
This sequence comes from Trebonia sp., assembly GCF_049794275.1. NCBI lineage: Bacteria > Bacillati > Actinomycetota > Actinomycetes > Streptosporangiales > Treboniaceae > Trebonia > Trebonia sp. The sequence goes on along the minus strand of NZ_JBARCR010000539.1, from coordinate 1,607 downwards.
CGCCGACGACGATCACGACGATCGCGCGGAACCGCCACATGCGCAGCCGTACGTCGGGCGGCAGGTCGCGGACGCCGATCCGCCGCTGGCCGCTGTCCCACGCGGGCGGGGTGACGGACACCGGCAGCTCGCCGGACGAGGTCCGCTCGCCCGCCGCGGCGCTGCCCGTCGCGGCGGCCCGCACTGGCCGCGGCCTCGAGACCTGCTGGTTCCACGCCGGCTGCGGCACGTCCAGGTCGGCCGTGGGCGGCTCGTCGGGCGGGACCTCGGTGGTCACCACGCCCTCGAGTATCGCGATCCCGTCGTCCCGCCGCCGGCCGCCGTTCACGTCGGTGGCCTCGTCGATCTCGGCGGACACATCATCCACGCCCGAGTCCGCGTACTGCACGCCCGCCGCCTTCGGCGGGGAAGCCGCCTGCCGTCCATTCGCCGAACGCCGTCCGCCGGCGGTCCACCGGGACGTGGGCGATCCCGGCCGGTCGGATACCGAATACCTGGTGCCGTTGACACCGGCATTCTGTTTCGTTGCCTCGGCCCGGTCAGCGTCAGGCGCCGGTGTCACGCTAACCTGCACGCCATCATGCTCAGATGTCCCGGGCAGCGCTGATGACCTGGATTTCTTGCTCCGGGGCCAAGCCATCCATCTCACCACCTCAGCGTACCGATACGGGCGCGGCCGGGGAGCCGCGCTCCGTAATCAATTGTCCCCCTATAAGGGGGCCTTAAAAGCGGACATCCGGCCCTAAAAGCGCAGGTAACTTGCGCCGAACATTGCACGAGCGTGATAAAACGAGCGGAATGTGGATCCGTGACAGGCGAGTAGGCCGCTGGCGATTGCGCTCTGTGCTCAACGCGGTCGCGGCCGTGGTGGTGTCGGCGGCACTGCTTGGCGTACTCGGCTTCGGCTACGGAACGATACCGGCTCTCGGCCCCGCGCTCGACCCCGGCCGGGGCGCCTGGACGTCGGCCTCCGGCGGACAGCCGGCCGGCTCGCAGACGCTGCACGTGCCCGGGCTGACCGCGCCGGTCTCCGTCTCGTACAGCAGCCAGGGCCTCGCCTCGATCGACGCCGCGAATACGCACGACCTTTTCGTGGCGCTGGGGTACGTGCACGCGAAGTTCCGGCTGTCGGAGATGGACCTGGAGCGCCGCCTGGGGGAGGGCCGCCTCGCGCAACTCGCCGGCCCGAGCGACCTGAGCAGCGACGAGTTCGAGCTGCGGCTCGGCCTGCTGCGCACCGCGCAGAATGAGTGGGCGCGCACCACCGGCCAGGCCCGCGCCGCGCTGCTCGCGTACGCCCAGGGCGTCAACGACGACATCGCCGCGGTCCGCGCGGCCGGCGACTGGCCCGCGGTGTTCACCCTCACCGGGTCGTATCCCACGCCGTGGACCCCGGTGGACAGCCTGGTCATCCAGGGCGTGCTCACTCAGGAGCTCGACTACACGACGGGCCCGCTCGACGAGGCCGTCCTGGCGCGGTCGCTCGGCGCGGGCCGCACCACGGACTGGCTCCCCGTGCTGGCGAAGAACGCGCAGACGCCGTATGACCCGGGCCCGTACGTCAAGGCGCCGCTGACGCCGGTGGCGCCGGACGCGGCGAGCAGCGC
>NZ_JBARCR010000538.1:0-4732 GCF_049794275.1 Trebonia sp. | reverse complement strand
GGATCGGTGACGGCGACGACGCGGCGCACCGCGGGTTCGACGCGCTGCACGGGCTGACCAGGGCGCTGCGGCCCACCGCGCTGCTGCACGGGCACGTGCACCCGTACGGGATGCACCCCGAGCTTCGGCTGCTGCACGGCGCTACAGTGGCTAACGTGACCGGCTGGCACCTGCTCGACATCCGGCCGGGGACCGGGCTGGCCGAGCTACTTCCGGCGCCAGCCCGGGCCGTCGGGCGGGGACGCGCGAGCGGCGGCCAGCGCGATGCCCGCTGACACCGGATTCCCGCGCTCCGACGTGGAAAACGACTTCCTGCGGGTCAGGCGCCGCCAGGTGCTCGCCAGGATGGTCCAGCGACTGCGCCGCGCGCCGGACGACGTGAACGTCATCCTGCCGCTCGACGAGGTGCTCGCGGCCCTTGGCCGCCGCGGCGAGCGACGGCTCGGCCTGCAGACGATCCGGCTGGACAGCATCGTCGGGACGGTCGACTCCACCCGGGACTTCGACAGGAAGTTCCGCCCCACCAGCGGGCGGGTGCGGGAGCGCTGGGAGCGCCTAGCGCTGGCGCAGCGGCGCGGCGAGCCGATCCCGCCGATCGACGTGTACCGGGTGGGTGATCTGTACTTCGTCGAGGACGGTCACCACCGGGTGTCGATAGCGCTGGCCTCCGGCGCTAAGACGATCGAGGCGTACGTGACCGAAGTGGACACCGAGCTGCCGCCCAGCGGCATCAGGGGGCACCGGGACCTGCTGTTCAAGAGCTACGAGCGGATATTCAGGGAGCGGGTGCCGCTCGGCGGGCCGGCGATGGCCAAGATCACCGTGACCGACCCGTGGTCGTACGCCGAGCTCGGCGAGGCCGTGGAGGCGTGGGGGTTCCGCTGGATGCAGGACCGGCGCCGGTTCGCCGACCGCGCGGAGGTCGCCGGGCACTGGTACACGGAGGAGTACCAGCCGGTGGTGCGCCTGATGCGGTCAGCAGGTCTGGTCGGCGACAGCACGGAGGCCGAGGCCTACCTGCGGGTCGCGACCGAACGGTACCGGCTGATCCTGGCACACGAGTGGAGCGACGAGATCGTCGAGCGGCTGCGCGACAAGATCAGGTGATGTTGTCCGTCCGTGTCGAGGTGTCGGGCGCTGCCTCCTCAGGCGCTGCCTCCTCAGGCGCTGGCGCAGCGGGTGCGGCGGGTGCGGTAGAGGTGGCGGTCCGCTCCTCGGCGTTACCGAGCGACAGGTTGCGCCCGCTGGCCGGGTCGAAGACGTGCAGCGCACGGCCGTCCACCCACAGGTCGGCCTCGGAGCCCTCGCGGATCCGGCTGGCGGCGTCCAGCCTGGCGACGATCGTGTCGCCGCCGCCGCCGGTTTCCCCGCGCCCGGCATCCGCGGCGAGTTCCTCGAGTTCGGCGGAGTTCACCCCGGACTCGCGGCCGTGGGTGAAGTAGACGAAGACGTCGGAGCCTATCGATTCGAGGACGTCGATGTTGGACTTGAACGTGATCCCGTGCGGGCGGTTGTCCGCCGACACGAGCGCCGCGTCCTCGAAGTTCTCCGGCCGGACGCCCACGATCACCTGGCGGCCGGTGTTCTCCTGCGTGAGTTCGTGGCGCAGCCGGTCGGTCAGCGGGAAGTCGCCGAGGCTGGTGCGCAGCTTGTTGTCCTCGATCGTGCCGGACAGGAAGTTCATCGCAGGCGAGCCGATGAAGCCGGCCACGAACAGGTTCTCCGGCGTGTCGTAAAGCTGTTTGGGGCTGCCCACCTGCTGCAGCAGCCCACTGCGCATGACCACCACCCGGTCGCCGAGCGTCAGCGCCTCGACCTGGTCGTGCGTCACGTACACGGTGGTCGTGCCCAGGCGGCGCTGAAGCCGGGAGATCTCGGTGCGCGTCTGGACGCGCAGCTTGGCGTCCAGGTTGGACAGCGGCTCGTCCATCAGGAACACGGCCGGATCGCGGACGATCGCCCGGCCCATCGCCACCCGCTGCCGCTGGCCGCCGGACAGGTTGGCCGGCTTGCGGTCCAGGTACTGGCTCAGGTCGAGGATCCTGGCCGCCTCCTCGACCTTCTGGTTGATCACGTCCTTCGGCGTCTTGGCGAGCTTCAGCGCGAACCCCATGTTCTCCCGCACGGTCATGTGCGGGTAGAGGGCGTAACTCTGGAAGACCATGGCGATGTCGCGGTCCTTCGGCGACTTGCTGTTCACCACCTGGCCGCCGATCAGCAGCTCGCCTGAGGTGATGTCCTCAAGGCCCGCGATCATGTTGAGGGTCGTCGACTTCCCGCACCCCGACGGGCCGACCAGGATGACGAACTCCCCGTCGCGAATGTCCAGGTTGAAGTCGTTAACCGCCAGCGACCCGTCGGGAAAGCGCTTGGTGATGTGTTCGAGCACGATTTCTGCCACTTGTCTGTCCTTTCTCCGCTTTCTCCGCTGACCGCTAGCCCTTGACGGCGCCGGACGTCAGCCCGGCGACGATCCGGCGCTGGAAGAACAGCACAAAGATGATGATCGGGATCGTGATGACCACCGCGGCGGCGGAGATCGGGCCGGTCGGGACCGTGAACACCGACCCGCCGCTGAAGTACTCCATGGCGGCCGGCGCGGTGCGCGAGGCGATCGTCGAGGTGAACGAGATCGCCAGGATGAAGTCGTTCCAGCAGGCCAGGAAGACCAGGATGGCGGTGGTCACCATGCCGGGCGCGGCGAGCGGGGCGATGACCCTGATGAACGCCTGGAACGGGGTAGCGCCGTCCACCTTGGCGGCCTTCTCCAGTTCCCACGGGATCTCGCGGAAGAACGCCGACAGGATGTATATCCCCAACGGCAGCCCGAACGCTATGTACGGGATGATCAGGCCCGGCCAGGTGTTGAACAGCCCGAGCGCGCGCTCGATGGTGAACAACGGGGTCACCAGCGCGATCAGCGGGAACATGGCGATCAGCAGCGCCATCCCGATGAGCACGCCCTTGCCGGGGAACTGCAGCCGTGCGATGGCGTACGCGGCCATGGAGGCGAGTCCCACCGCGACGATCGTGGAGATGAGGCCGATGCCGATCGAGTTCAGCAGCGGCCGCAGGAACTGCGAGCTGGTCAGGATCCCGCTGTAGTTCCCCCACGTCCACTGCGAGGGGATGAACGACGGGTCGAGGACCGCCGTGGGCGTCTTGAGCGACAGCGAGAGCAGCCAGAGCACCGGGATCAGCGCTAGCGCGATGACGACGAAGTTCGCCGACAGCCAGCCGACCCGCCGCTGCGGCGTGATTACGGCCATCAGCGGATCACCTCTTTCCGATGTCCGAGCCGGGGGCCGCGGTGCCGAAGCCCAGGATGTAGATGATCGCGATGATCGCCACGCAGATGAAGATGAGGATCGAGATCGTCGACCCGATGCCCAGGTTCAGCGCGTTGAACAGGTTGTCGTAGCCGAGGATCGACACCGAGCCGGTGCCGTTGTTGCCGGAGGTCAGGATGAAGATGGTGTCGAAGATCCGGAAGGAGTCCAGCGTCCGGAAGAGCAGCGCGACCAGGATCGCGGGCTTCATCAGCGGCAGCGTGATCCTGACGAAGCGCTGCCAGCCGGTCGCGCCGTCCACCCTCGCGGCATTCTGCAGGTCGTCGGGTATCAGCGAGAGCCCGGCGAGCAGCAGCAGGCCCATGAACGGCGTGGTCTTCCAGATCTCCGCGATGATGATAACGATGATGGCCTGGACCTGGTTCGTCAGCGGCGCGCTGTTGTTGAACGCGGCGGACAGGTAGCCCTGGCTGGGCGTCCACGCGTACTGCCAGCTGTAGGCCGCGGCCACCGTCACGATCCCGTACGGGATCAGCGAGGTGGTGCGGACCGTGCCCCGGCCGAACAGCGTCCGGTGCAGCACCATGGCGAGCAGCATGCCGAGCACCAGCGTGATGGCCACCGAGAAAACCGTGATGATCAGGGTCACCCACAGCGCCTGCCACCAGTACTGCGAGCTGAGCACCGCGGCGTAGTTGGCGAACCCGATGAACGCCTTGTTCTGCGGCGCCGCGAGGTTGTACCGCTGCAGGGACAGGTACACCGCGTAGACGATCGGGTAGGCGGCGACCGCGAGCATCACGATGACCGCCGGCGCGATGAGCATGAAGCCGAGCCTGCGCTCGGCGCGCGCGCCCTCCGACAGCTCCGGTTTGCCCTTCTTCGCCGCGTGGGCGGGCGTGGGCTTGGTCGTTACCGCCGGCGTGGTGGTACTCATCGGCCCCTCCTTCGGGTCACGGGACCAGTCCCTTGGACGCTAGGGCGTTGTTGATCTGGCCGACCAACGACTGCTCCGTGCCGGTCGGGCTGATGCCCGAGGGCGGCGAGATCAGGTGCGAGATGTCGATGGACACCACCTGGTAGAACGGGGTCTGCGGGCGCACGCTCGCGTTCGCGAGCGAGGCCAGGATTGCAGCGTGCATCGGGTAGTCGGGGAACAGCTTCGGGTTGGTGTACAGGCTGGCGATCGTGGGCGGCACGCCGCCGACCGTGGCCCCGATGAGCTGGTTCTGCGCGTCGCGCAGGCATAGGGCGGCCTGGAAGGCGAGGTTTTTGTGCGTGGAGTACGCGCTGACCGCGAGGTCGATGCCGCCGATGGTCACCTTGGCCGGGACGCCGGGGATGACCTGGGGGTAGGGCGCCCACTTGAAGACCTTGAAGAGCTTGGGGTTGTCGGATTTCATCCCCGGATAGACGAACGGGTAGTTCAGCTCGAAGGCGGC
>NZ_JBARCR010000537.1:0-4157 GCF_049794275.1 Trebonia sp. | reverse complement strand
GCCGGCTGGCCGCGATGATCGCGATGGGGGCGCCGCCTGCCTCCTACCTCTTCAGTGCCGAGGCCGCCTCGGAGCTGGGGATCACCGCGGACGACATTCAGGGAGTCATGATCGGGGTCGCCCCCGTCGTGGGCGCGCCGCGCGTGGTCGCCGCCGGCGGGAACATCATGCGGGCTCTCGGCTTCGCTATCGCGGTAACCGACAGCGATACTGAGCTGGACTGAAGCTCTGCCGGGACGTTATAGCGAGCTGGCCGCCGACCGGGCTGCCCTTCGTTGTTTGACGGGCCCCGTCCGTCTTGGGCCAGGGAAGCCCGTGGGAAGGCTCTTGGCCTTCCCGCGGGCTTTTCTGCCACTCGAGGGCAGTACCAAGCCGCCATCCCCAAAAGGGACTTTCCGTAACACTCCAGGCATAGGCAGGGGTCGCCCAGCCTGTCAATTGCGCAATCGACAGGCTCTAGTGGTACGTGTCAATACCCCAACACGCCGCCTCGCGATCGAGACGACGTACGACCTTAATGATGACCAGAGTCACACTGCCCCCAGCGTCACCAAGACCATGTTAGTGCTGGGGATTTGGCCGCTGTGGGCGGCCAAATCCCCAGCAGTAACGGAAATCAGCTCGTGGGATTCGGCACTTGGGGCGAGATCTGCCTGCTTTATGTCGTTTTTGTCCTGGTTTGGCGATGCGTTTCGCGTTTCGCCCTATGTGCGTGCGGCACGGCGCCGCGAGCGCCGAACGCGCCCGGCTGACCTTTGGAAGCACGCCAAGTGCACGGCTCCCTGACCGCCAAGCCAGAGACCGGCCATCACGCCACGTTCGCACCAGGCGGCGCATTCTGTCTCGCTATCTGCCGCCGGGCATGGGTCGAGCGCGGCGTCAAGCATGATCACGAAAGAAAAGTTTCCTATGCGCACGATTTTCTTTCGTGATCATGGAATCAACGCACGCAGGTCCGGGGGCCTTTCGCGTTCCCGAGGCGCTTTCCCTCCTGAAAGGGACTTTCCGTAACGCTCTAAGCACAACCAGGAACCAGCACTGTCACGAGCGTGCACCGCTCTCTTAGCCGGGGCGTCTCACATTAGGGCGAGCGCATCACGCGCTTACCGGACGTTTCGGCAGGGGGACCTCGAATGTCTGATGGGCGGCAGGGCTGGAAGCCACGGTCGGCCGTGCGCAAGGTGCTTACCGGTTTCCTGGCGTGCTGCGGGCTCGTGTTCGTCATCGGCAGCACGGCGGCGTGCGGTTCTCCGTCGTCGGCCACGCCGGCCGCCGCGGCTAGCAGCCTGGTCGCGACGACGCCCGCAGGCACGCCGCCGAGCCCGGCGGTCACTAAGGCTGCTACGGCCGCGCAGACGGTCACGACAGCACCATCCACGCAGGCTCAGACAACGACCGCGGCGGCGTCGACGCAGGCCCAGACAACGGCCGCGGCTCAGGGAGCAGCACCACCCGCGCCAGCCCGGACGACGCCTGCGCCACCGCCAGCGCCGCCTGCTGCTACGGCGCCGGCTAGCTGCAACCCCCTGAGCAACGAGGGGACCTGCTACGAGCCGGGCGAGTTCTGCCGCAAGACCGACCACGGCAAAACCGGGGTGGCGGGTGACGGCAAGGCGATCAAGTGCGAGGACAACGATGGCTGGCGCTGGGAGCCTGTCTGACCCGGGTTATGTCCGTGCCTCCCAGGCCGGCTGCCGGGGATCGTCGTTGTGGACGATGATGTCGGCGTGTTCGGCCGGGCGGGCTGTGTCGAAGTAGAACTGCTGGGAGGGCATGTAGCGGCTGCGGTAGCGCCGCTCGACCTCGGCGGCGGACTTGGACGGGGTCTGGTCCCGGGTCCTGGCGCGATCCAGTGTCTTCTCGAACGGGACGGACACGAAGATGCGCAGGTCCCACCGGTCGGCCAGTTCCTGGCGCAGGAGGAACACGCCGTCGAAGAGCAGGACGGCGCCGGCGGGCGCCGTCCTGACCGGCTCGGATAGCGCAGTATCGGTGGCTTTGTCGTAGACCGCCTGCCGGTACCGTCGGTCTCCGCCCGGGCCCAGCGGATCGAGCAGCACCCGGTGCAGCGCGCCGAAGTCAAAGCTGTCGTGATAGCAGCCCTCGGCAGAGTCCTCGCCGCGCCGGTAGCGCCGCGACCGGGGGGTCAGGAAGTCTTCGATCGTCGCGCGGATGACGTCGCGGCCCTGCGCGCGCAGCACGACGGCGAGCTCGTCAGCCAGCGTGGTCTTGCCCGCGGCGGGCGGTCCGTCGATGGCGACCCGCGTCGGATGCGCGACCGTGACAGACCCGACCGCCTCGGCGAGGCGGCTGAGCAGCTCGTCGCGGGTCCCGTGGTCCATGGTCCGCCCGTCCGTGCGCCTGGCGCACCGTATCGTCCCGATATATCGAATTGATACATCGAGACGATACGTGCTAGTGCGCTCCGGCGCAAGGTTGCATCGCTGCGTGCGTTCCTGGATACGGCACTAGCATGAGCGCGTGAGCGGGGTGGACGACGAGCGGTGGATGCGGGTCGCGGTTGAGCTCGCGTGGTTGTGCCCGCCGTCGCAGACCGCTTACTCCGTTGGGGCCGTGATCGTCGGGGCGGACGGCACCGAGGTGTCCCATGGGTATTCGCGGGAAGGCGGCGACCCGGTCGTGCACGCCGAGGAGTCGGCGCTGGGCAAGCTCGCGGCCGGAGATCCGCGGCTGGCGGGGGCGACCATCTACAGCACGCTTGAGCCCTGTTCTGAGCGCAAGTCACGGCCGTGTACGTGCACGCAGCTGATCATCGCCTCCGGCATCCGGCGGGTGGTCATCGCCTGGCGCGAGCCCAGCTTGTTCGTCGCCGACGGCCAGGGGGTGGAGTTGCTCACTCAGGCCGGGCTCGACGTGACGGAGATGCCGTCCTTCGCGGCGCAGGCAGCGGCGCCAAATCGTCACCTCAAAACTACATAATGTGACATTAGTCCCTTGCTAACGATCGCGCCGCGCCACCTGCTACTGACGGGTAGATTTATGCCTAATCATCGCGCAACCGGGGGGAACCGCGTGGCCGCTCGATGACTCGCTGATAAAGGGGCATTGATGGAGACGACGACGTTCACCGCGCTGTGCGAGCGGGCAGGCCGCTGGTGGACCATCCAGATTCCGCAGCTTGCGGGGCTGTCCGCGCAGGCGCGCAGCCTGGATCAGGTCGAGATCATGACCCGCCAGGTCATCGCCAGGCACCTCGGCCTCCCGCCGGAGTCGATCATGGTCGACGTCATTCCTGATGCTCCGCAGCCCGTCGCGCCTGCACTACAAGCCCGGCACGCCGCCCGGCTGGCTGTGGAGGCGGCCGCCCTGGCGACCCGCGCCGCGCTCGAGGCACTGGCCGCCGAGGGCGTCACCTTCCATGATGCGGCGACCTTGCTTGGCCTGACGCCTGCCGAGATCGAAGTGTTCGCGCCCATGATCGGGAACGCCCCCACCATGCACACCGACTCCGGGCCGCTGCAGGTGACCGACAGGTAAAGCCGTTGGCGGCCCGTGCCCGCGCCAATAAGGTAAGTACTGTTGTGAACGATTACGAGGTTATTGAGCGGATAGACGCGTTTTGCGACGCCGTGCCCAGGCAGCGTGCCCGTGCCGAGATGATCGGCCCCCTCGTGCTGTTCGTTCCCGTCGGACCCGGATGGCCGTACTACGCCCGGGCGCGGGTGGATGAGCGGCTGCCGATCGGGGCCGCCGACATGCGTTCGGTGCGGGCCAGGCAACGGGAACTGCTCATCCCCGAGTCATTCGAGTGGATCGGCCAGACCGCCCCGGAGATGGCCGCCGCGGCGCTCGAGGCGGGCCTCCGGGTGCACGCGCACCCGCTGCTCGTGCTCGACGCTCTCACCGCGGTTCCTGAGGTACCGCCGCGGGTCTCCGTCCGCCTCGTAGCCCCGTCTGACCCGGAACTTGACCTGGTGTGGGCGGTGCCCGGCGTGGCGTTCGCGCACCCGGGGACGGAAATCGGCGAGGCCGGCGTCACCGAGCGGGACAAGCTCGCCGCCGGGCACGACGGCGGCACCATCGAGATGCTCCGCGACCGGCTGCGGTCCGGCCGTTCGGTGCTCGCCACCGCGTCCGGGCCGAACGGGCCGCTCGCCGCCGGAAGCTACCAGCTCGCCACCGGCAACGCGGAGATC
>NZ_JBARCR010000536.1:0-4460 GCF_049794275.1 Trebonia sp. | reverse complement strand
CGCGACGCCAGCCTCGGAGTCGCGGCGGCGCTGATCATCGCGGCCGGGGTGTTCGGCGGCCTGCGGCTGGGCTCGAGTCCGCCGCAGGCCGCGCAGGCGAGTGCCCAGTTCCCCGGCCCCGCCGCCGGCCCATGGCAAACCGTGACCGGGCAGTCGCAGGGCATGACTGCCACCGTGATGTACCGCCCGATGGGCTGGGGGACGCAGCTCGCGGCGAAGGTCAGCGGCATCCCTGTCGGGACCAAGTGCCAGATGTGGGCGCTCGGCGCAGGCGGGACCCGCACGCTGGTCGGCAGCTGGGACACCGACAGCAGGGAGGGTACCGTCTGGTACCCGGCGTCGGCTTCGGTCCCGGCAGGCCAGATGGACGGGTTCGTGATCACCGTCGGCACGTCGTCGTCGATCACGGTGCAGGTTTAAACCCGAGGAATGGAATAGGGAATAGGCGACCGCACCCCGTGCGCTGGTAGGGGCGTGGCTGGTGGCCTGATTTTGCTTGTGGTGGTCCTCGCAGTGGCGAGCGCCGCCGGATTCGGCATGCGGCGCCGGCAGGGACGCTTTCGATCGCTGGGCGAAGCCGCCGTCCTTCCTTCTGCCGCTCCTGACGCCGTCCTGACCGCCGCCGACCTGGGCGCTCCGCTCGGCGCGCGGGGCACGCTCGTGCAGTTTTCCAGCGAGGTCTGCGCCTACTGCGGGCCGACCAGGGAACTGCTCGCCGAGGTGGCAAGGGACCGGGACGGCCTGGCGTTCGTCGAGATCGACGCCACGGAGCGGTTTGACCTGACCAGGCGGCTCCGGGTGTTCAGCACCCCGACGGTCCTGGTGCTCGCCGCGGACGGTTCTATCGCGGGACGCGCGTCGGGCCGGCCACGCAAGTCCGACGTGCTCGCGGCGGTCGGCACTGTTCTCGGCGAGGTCGCCGGTGAGGGTGACAGCGAGGCCGCGGGTGAATAGCATCTGGTGTGTGTCTTCCAGAACAGCGCAGATGCTGACCAAGCGACGTGCTGTCGACTTCTGCCGGGTGGCGACCGCGCTTTGTACGGCCACCCCGGTATTCGCTGCCGTCTGACCCCTGGGTCGCCGCGGGGCAGGCGGAGGAATTACACATCTCACGTGTGTCTGGGAGCAACATGACCATCGATTCGCGAGGGCCGCGGTTCAGCGCGGCCATTACTACAGTGGTGCTCGCGATCGTGCTGATCACCGGCAGTGGCTGGCTTCTCCTCGCTCAGACGCTTGTGTTCGCCGTGGGGGCGCTGGCCGGCCTGCGCTATCACCCCTACGGGCTCGTTTACCGTCACCTGGTCCGGCCACGGCTCGGACCGCCGTCGAGGACCGAGGCAGAGGCTCCGCCCCGCTTCGCTCAGGGCGTCGGCATGGTATTCGCCGCGATCGGCACTGTCGGTTTCCTGGCCGGCGTGCCCGTGCTCGGCTACGTGTTCGCCGCGTTCGCCCTGGGCGCCGCGTTCCTTAACGCGGCCTTCGATTACTGCCTCGGTTGCCAGATGTACCTGCTCATCCAACGGATCCGGCTGGCCGCTTAGGGAGCTGGCCGCACAAGGAGGTTTCTCATATCATGAGTCGTTCCGACGTCCTGGTCGACGCCGACTGGGTCGAATCCCATATCGGTGAGCCTGGCTATGTCATTGTCGAGGTCGACGAGGACACCAGCGCTTACGACAAGGGGCACATCCCGAGCGCCATCAAGATCGACTGGAAGAAGGACCTGCAGGACCCGGTTCGCCGCGACTTCGTGGACAAGACCGGCTTCGAGGCGCTGCTCTCCGACCGGGGCATCTCAAACGATGACACCGTCATCCTGTACGGCGGGAACAACAACTGGTTCGCCGCGTACGCGTACTGGTACTTCAGGCTGTACGGGCACCAGAACGTGGTGCTGCTCGACGGCGGCAGGAAGAAGTGGGAGCTCGACTCCCGCGAGCTGGCCACCGACGTGCCGAGCCGGCCGAAGACTAGCTACACCGCCACCGAGCAGGACTCCTCGCTGCGTGCCCTGCGCGACGAGGTGATCGCCGCGATCGGCAAGCGGAACCTCGTCGACGTCCGGTCTCCTGACGAGTTCGCCGGGCGGCTGCTCGCCCCGGCCCACCTGCCGCAGGAGCAGGCGCAGCGCGGCGGCCACATCCCGACCGCGAAGAACGTCCCGTGGTCCAAGGCCGCGAACGAGGACGGCACGTTCAAGTCCGACGACGAGCTCACGACCCTGTACAGGGACGAGGCGGGCGTCGACTTCGGCAAGGACACGATCGCGTACTGCCGGATCGGCGAGCGCTCGGCGCATACCTGGTTCGTGCTGCACGAACTCCTGGGCCAGCCCAACGTGAAGAACTACGACGGTTCGTGGACCGAGTACGGCTCGCTTGTCGGCGTGCCGATCGAGATCGGAGATGGCAAGTGAGCACAGACGGTTGCGGCGCGCCGGCAGGCGGCGTGACGATCACGAAGGACGCGGCTGGCAAGGAGGCGATCGTCGAGGGGCACGTGCTCCGCGACGGCACGCCCGTCGCGACGGGCTACGCCCGGCTGCTCGGCACCGGCGACGAGTTCGTGGCGGAGGTGCCGCTCGGTGAGGACGGCGGATTCCGCTTCTTCGCCGCGCCTGGCGACTGGACGCTCCGCGTCCTCGCGCCCGGCGGAGTGCGTGCCGAGTGCGCGGTCTCCGCGGACATCGGCCAGATCACCAAGGTGGAAGTGGCCGTCTAGGCAAGAGTGCGACGGCGGGTACTGGCGTTAACCGTCTGTACCCGCCGTCGTCGTATGCCAGTTCCCTGCGCGTCGCCAAGCGCAAAGTACGCTTTTGCGTCATGAACGAGAACCGCGAGGAATTCCAGCGCGATCTGGAGCGCATCGAGGCCAAGGTCATCGAGCTGTTCGCGATGGTGGCCGAGGACCTGCCCCGGGCCACAGACGCCCTGCTCAGTGGCGACAACGACGCGCTCGCGGTGCTGATCGAGCGCGAGCTGATCATTGACGCGCTCTGGCCCGAGATCGAGGAACTGGTCAACAGGGAGATCGTGCTGCAGGCGCCGGTCGCGGTCGACCTGCGCTACCTGCTATCCGTACTGCGTATCGTGCCTGTCCTTGAGCGCGCGCACGACCTGGTCATCTCGATCGGGAGCCGGGCCAATCACAGCCTCGGCGAGGAGCTGACCCCGCGTAGCAGGGTGATTGTCGAGCGGATGAGCGAACTCGCGTCCGCCATGTGGCGGCAGGCGGCCGACGCCTGGTATCAGCGCGACAAGACCGTCGCGTCCTCGCTGAGCGAACGCGATGAGGAGATGGACGAGCTGCATTCCAGCCTGACAGCCGAGCTGGCTTCTGGCCAGATGTCGGTGCAGGTGGCTATGGAGATGGCGCTGGTGGCGCGCGACTACGAGCGCCTCGGCGCGCACGCGGTCAACATCGCCCGCCGGGTGGTCTACCTGGCGGGCTCCACTCCGGAGAGCCCGCCAGGCAGCTGATCGGTTACCCGATCCGCCCGGTCACGTAGGCCTGGGTGCGGCTGTCGTGCGGGTCCTCGAAGATCTGCTGCGTCGAGCCGTACTCGACGAGCACGCCGGTGCGGGTGTCGCTTGCTCCGGGCTTCTCGTTGCGAAGCACCGAGAAGAACGCGGTGCGGTCGCTCACCCGGGTCGCCTGCTGCATGTTGTGCGTGACGATCACGATCGTGTACTGCGACTTGATCTCGTGCATGAGATCCTCGATCCGGCCCGTGGCGATCGGGTCGAGCGCCGAGCAGGGCTCGTCCATCAGCACGACGTCGGGCTCGACCGCGAGCGTGCGGGCGATGCACAGCCGCTGGGCCTGGCCGCCGGACAGGCCGAGGCCCGACTTGTTCAGCCGGTCCTTCACCTCGTCCCACAGCGCGGCCTGGTGCAGCGAGCGCTCGACGATCTCGTCCAGCCGGCTCTTCTTCCTGATGCCGTTGATGCGCGGCCCGTAGGCGACGTTCTCGTAGATCGACTTCGGAAACGGGTTCGGCTTCTGGAAGACCATGCCGATGCGCCGTCGCACGGCCGTCGCCGAGACGTCCTTGTGGTACAGCGACGCGCCGCGGTAGTGCACGTCCCCTTCGACCCGCGCGGACGGGATCAGGTCGTTCATCCGGTTCAGCGTCCGCAGCACGGTCGTCTTGCCGCATCCGGACGGTCCGATGAACGCCGTGATCTCGTTCTGGTAGACCGACAGGGAAACGTCCGTGACGGCACGGAACGACCCGTAGTAAATGGAGAGACTCTTCGCGTCGAAGACCTTCTCTGCTTCCGTCGCCGGGAATTCCGTCGGCGTCGCGGTCGTCTGCGGCACCTGTAGCTTAGCGGTGACCTGCTGGTCTTGCGGTTCCATGGTGTGCTCCCCTAGCGGTCGTACCGGGCGAACCGCGCGGTGATAAGGCGGGCCACGATCATCAGGATGAACGCGATTGCGATGAGCGTCAACGC
>NZ_JBARCR010000535.1:0-3741 GCF_049794275.1 Trebonia sp. | reverse complement strand
TGGCGGCACCGGCCGGAGCTGGTCGCGCCGGCCGGGGACGGCGGGGACTACCGGCGGGAGCTGTTCGACGCGATCGCGGCGCTGCTGCTCGCAGTCGGCGAGGAGCGGCCGGTGGTATGCGTCCTCGAGGACCTGCACTGGGCCGGGCAGCCCACCCTGCAGCTGCTTGACCACGTGGCGCAGCGGTCGGCCCGGACCGCGTCGCGGCTGCTGGTGCTGTGCACGCACCGCACGACCGCGCCGGACCGCAGTGACGACCTCACCTTCGCGATCGCGGACCTGTACCGGCTGGACGGCGTGCGGCGACTCGACCTGGCCGGGCTCAGCGTCGAGGAGGTCGCCCAGTACCTGGTGGCAGAGGGCAGGCTGAGCGCGCGCCGGGCGCGGGAGTACGCCACCGTGCTGCGCGACCAGACCGGCGGGAACCCGTTCTTCCTGCGCGAGCTGTGGCGGGACCTGGCGGGCTCGGACGTGTTCACGGGCGCGGGGGCCGGCGGGCTGCCGACGCGAGCCTTCGGCGCCAGGGCGCCGGTTTCCGTCAGGGACACGCTGCAGCGGCGGCTGTCCCGGCTGGCGCCGGGCGAGCGCGCCGTGGTGGAGACCGCGGCCGTCCTCGGGGATGGCGGTGAGGTGCGCGTCCTGATCAAGGCCTGCGCCGCCGACGCGGCGACGGTCCTTGCGGCGCTGGACGCCGCCGTGCGGTTCGGGCTGCTGGACGGCGCGGAGCTTGGCCGCGGCCGGATCGCGTTCCCGCACACGCTGACCCGGCAGGCGGTGCTCGACTTGATCGATCCCTCTCGCCTGGCGAGACTGCACGCGCGGGTGGGGGAGGTGCTGCAAGCCTCAGGATCCGGGTCGCAAGCGGTGATCAGGCAGCTCGCCCACCATTTCGCGCGGGCCGCGGCCCTCGGCTACGGGGACACCGCGGCGGGCTACCTGCGGCTCGCGGCCAGGGAGGCCGAGCGGAGCCTGGCGTTCGAAGACGCGGCCGCCTGGTACGCGCAGGCGGCCGACCTGGCCGGGGGATCGGATCCCAATCGCGAGGAGCTGTGGTTCGACGCCGCGGACGCCTACGTCCGGGCCGGCGAGTTCGCCAGCGCGCGGACCCATTACCTGCGGCTGACCGACTCCCGTGACCCCCGGGTCAGGCTCCGCGCCGCGATCGGCTACGAGAACGCGGCCTGGCGCCCGGGACTGCCAGGCACGCAGGCCCGCGCCCTGCTGGCCCACGCGCTCGAGGGCGTTCCCGAGGACCTCGACGACCCGCGGTACGTGTGGGCGCTCGCCAGCCTCGGGCGCGCCACCTCGTTCACCGGCGACGCCGAGCGCTCCAGGCGGCTGGCCGACCTTGCCCTGGGAGCGGCGCGCCGGCTGGGGGACCGCCAGTTGCTGCGGCACGCGCTGGGCACGATGATGTGGCAGCGCGCCGGGCCGGACTCGGTCGGCGGGCACCTGGAGCTGGCCACCGAGCTCACGCCGCTCGCCAGGGAAGCCCAGGACTGGTTCGCGCTCGGCACGTCGGCGGTGTTCCGCTGCGCCATCGCCTACATTCACGGCGACCGGGCCGCCTGGACGGCGGCGGCCGCGGACCTGGAGCTGGCCGTGCGCGGCAGCGGGCAGCCGTTCATCGCCTTCATGCACCGTTCCGGCGACTACGCGCACGCGTTCCTCGGCGGCGACTTCGCCGCCGCCGCGCGGATAGCGGAGGACCTGCTGGAACTCGGGCGGTCGTTCGGACCTGACGACACCGAGGGCACGTACGGGCTGCAGATGTACATGATCCGCCGGGAAACCGGGGGCCTGGAGCAGGTCAGGCCGCTGCTCGGTGCCATCCGCGAGTCGTCGGGCACCTGGGAGCCTGGGCTGCTGGCGCTATACACCGAACTCGGACTCGCCCAGGACGCCGGCGACCTGCTGTGGCAGCTGCTGGACCGGGTCGACGAAACGGCGGCCTTGCAGTCGCCGTGGGCCCAGTGGACCGCGGTGCTCGTGTTCCTGGTGGAGGCCGCGCTGGCGCTCGATGACGTCGCCGCGGCGCGGCGGCTGCGGCCGTTGCTGGCCCCGTACTCCGGGCAGCAGCTGATCGCCGGGCAGTTCGTCGCCGTGTTCGGCCCGGCCGACGCGTATCTCGCCGCGCTCGACGCACTGCTGGGGGACCGGGATTCCGCGGAGCGGCTGTTCGCGGCGGCGCTGGCGCAAGCGACCGGCTTCGGCGCGCTGATCCACCGGGCGTCGACGCTTACCGCGTGGGCGGCTCATCTTCGCGCCGCCGGGGACACCGACGCGCGAACGCGGATGACCGGGATGCGGGCGGAGGCGCGGCGGATGGCGGCGAGCACCGGGCAGGAGCGGCTGCTGCGGCTGCTTGACCAGCTGGACGCCGCACCGGGTACCGAGGCAGGCGAACGCGACGGCCAGGACGGCCCGGACGCGGCCGGGCTGACGCCACGGGAGATCGCGGTGCTCCAGCTGCTCGCCGCGGGAAGCAGCAACAGGGAGATCGCCTCCCGCCTCAAGATCGCCGAGAACACCGCGGCCAACCACGTGCGCAGCATCCTGCTCAAGACCGGCGCCGCTAACCGGACCCAGGCCGCCACGCTGGCCGTGACCCGGGGCTGGATCTCCGATCCGGTCTCCGCCCGGCCGCGCTAGTCGGCGGCCACCTCTTCGGGAATCCGGGCCCGCGAGCCGTCGGGCAGCACCACGCCGGTGACCTCGACGATCGAGTCGGCGGGCAGTCCCGCGCGCTCCGCCGCCCGCCTGATCGCGTCAGCGAACGGCGCCTCGTACAGGCAGTACGTCTTGCGCTTGTCCGCCGACAGGAACGAGTACAGCCAGCGCACCCCTTCTTCCTCGTTGATCCTGTTGATCTGGTCGGCCTGTTCCGCCGAGGCATCCAGATCGTCCGCGAACCGGCGTTCAACCATAAAAATGGGCATCTTCCTTACCCCCCTCACGTCTGACGACAACGTATCGCGCGGGCAGTGCCACCGCCACCGCGACGGCCCTGGTCGCGGGCGTTTGGACTCCGGGCAGCGGCGACGGGTCAGCCACGGTCAAGCTGGCGTCCCGCGCGTAAAGGTCAAGAAGGTTTAAAGAGCAAGCATGGTGACGATAAAGCCCGCGTGAGACGCCAGCTTCCGGCAGTGACGAGCGGGAGGTCGCTGTGACCGAGACAACGCAGGAACCCTTGGACATGGTCGGCCGGCTTGGCCGGAACTGGGGCTGGGTGTTCGCCTACGGCCTCCTCACCCTGATAGCCGGAATCGCGGTGCTGGCCTGGCCCAGCGAGACGCTGCTCGTCCTGGCGGTGCTATTCGGCATTCAGCTGATCATCTCTGGCATCTTCCGGTTCGTCGGGGCGCTGGCCACCGACGACCTGACGGGCGGAACGCGCGTCCTGCTGGCGCTGCTGGGCGTGCTGTCGATCATCGTCGGCCTGTGGGCGGTCCGCCACGTGCTGCTCACGCTGCTCGCGCTCATCGTGTTCCTCGGCATCTTCTGGATCGTCAACGGCGTGATCGAGATCTTCACCGCCTTGGCGCACCGCGAGATGCCGCAGCGGGGCTGGACAGTCGCCATGGGGGTGCTCAGCGTGATCGCGGGCATCATCGTGCTGGCCTACCCTGGCCTCTCGCTGTACGGCCTGGCGATCATCCTCGGTATCTGGCTGCTGATCTTCGGCGTGATGGAGATGGCAGCCGCGTTCCGCCTTCGCTCGGTCGCCCACACGGCGCACAG
>NZ_JBARCR010000534.1:0-3641 GCF_049794275.1 Trebonia sp. | reverse complement strand
GCCCAGCTCTGCGCGTCCCGCGGCGCCGTGGTGCCGTGCGACGGCGCGTGGCCGGGCGGCGACGCCGCGGCCTCACGGTGGCTGAGTCCGATCTGCTCCGCCGACGCGGCGCCTTCCGGGCCTGCTAGTTCAGTCATGACGGCCCCTCGATCCTTACTTCGCGGCGCCGACGAGCGCCGATTCCTCGCTGTCGTAGATGGTGATTGCCTCGTCGAGCCTGGTCAGCTCGAAGATCTCCCGGTAGTGGTCGCTCAGCCCGAAGGCGGCGAGCTCCTGGCGCTGCCGGTTCGCGCGGACGAGCAGGGTCACGAGCATGCCGATGCCGCCGCTGTTCATGTACTCGAGTCCCGCGAAGTTCAGCACCAGCTTGCTCGCTGACGCGCCGCCGGCGGCCTCGTAGGCCGACATCAGCACCGGCTCGCACGCGGCGGTCACGTCGCCCTTGATATCGACGATGGCAATGCTTTCGCCCACCCGGCGAACGTCCATCGAGAGTGCGGGAACGCTCATCTGTCTCTCCCCTTACAGTGGTCCCTTGGTCCCATGCAGTGATGTGCGGTGAATTCCGTGCCGCCGTCGGTCCCGTCAGGCAGCAGGTCCTGTTAGCTGGCTGACGGCGTGATCGAGATCGGGAAAGAGCTCGATGAAATCCGACAGCCTGGTGATATCGAAGATCTCGCGGTAGTGCGCGGACAGGCCGCTGGCGACGACCTTCCTGCGTTCGGCCCTGGCGCGGGCAAGGATGCTCACGATCAGCGCGATGCCGGTGGAGTTGATGTAGACGACCGAGGCGAAGTCGAGCACGACGATGCCCACATCGGTGCCCGTCACGGCGGCCTGATAGGCCGCCGTCAGGACATCGGCGGCGGTCCCGTCGACCTCGCCTGTCAGTTCGATGACCGCCGCGCCCGGCATCGTCCGGGTCGTGGCCTCACACCTGCTCGTCATGTTCAGCTCCTTCAGGTGCGCTGGTTCGCATGGTCAGCCACACGGTGTGCCGCTGGCCATCGATTGTGACTTCCATCGCGTCGACCATGTTGCGGATGAGGAACAGCCCCCAGCCGCGCGGGCGCTGCGCGCCCGCCAGCTTCTTGACCAGGTCCGGCTCCTCCGCATCGGCCGCCGGATCCTGGGTCGGGGCGCCGCCCTGGTCGCTGATCGCCACGGTGATCTCGTCGCCGGTCTGGATGATTTCCACGTCGACGGGGATCTCCGCCTGGTTCTTGTTGCCGTGCTCGATCGCGTTCATGGTGGCCTCGGCGACCGCGGTCTTGAGACGTTCGAGCCGCCCGGCGGAGATGCCGGCCGAAGAGGCGGTCTCGGCCACCCGGCTGATCGCGAGGCGCTCGTTGCCTGGTTCGCTGGCGACAGCGAACGCATCCAGCCGCCGGGGCGCGGGCTGGGCTATTGATGTCATGAATCGCCTCCTTCGCTAACGGCGCGGGGCCACGCCGACGGCGAGCGCTGGAGTGATACCAGGGTGATGTCGTCTTCCTGTTCGTAATCGGTTCCCGTGAAGCCGCGAAGCTCGGTCAGGCACAGGTCGATGAGCGACTCACCCGAAGCCCCCTTGCCGACCAGCGCCGAGACGCGCGGGAAGCCGAACATCTCCCGGTCGGGCGCGTGGGCTTCCGCCAGGCCGTCGCTGTGCAGCAGCGCGCAGTCGCCTGGCTCGAACTGGAAGGCCTTCTCCTCGTACGAACTGCCCTGCATCAGCCCGAGCGGCATGCCGCGGGCCCGCAGCTCGGCCACGCCGTCGCGGGTCCGCACGTAGGGGACGTCGTGTCCCGCGTTGGCGAACACCGCCGCGCCGCTGACCGGATCGAGCACCAGGGCCAGGCAGGTGACGAACATGTGCGCGGGGATGTCCGCGCACAGCATGTCGTTGACGTGACCGAGCACCGCGCCAGGGGAGATCAGCCGGGGGGCCGCGTCCCTGAGCAGCGCGTGCGTGCTCGCCATGACAAGCGCGGCCGGCACGCCCTTGTCGGTCACGTCGCCGACGACGAACATGACCCGGCCGTCCGGCAGCTCGATGAAGTCGTAGAAGTCTCCGCCGACCGTCCTGGCCGGCCGGTAGAACGCGGCCACGTGCCAGGACGGCAGCTCGGGCAGGCTCTTCGGCAGGAACTGCTGCTGGATGAGCTGCGCGACCTTCAGTTCCTGCTCGATGCGCTCGCGGTTCCTGGCCTCGGCCTCCTGCTGGCGCACCAGCTGGCCGACCCGCATCGCGGGGGCGGCGTAGCCGGCCAGCGAGTTGAGCAGCCGCAGGTCGTCGGAGGAGTAACCGCGTTCCGACATGCGCGGGCCCAGGCTGAGCAGGCCTACCAGGCTGCCCGACGAGATCAGCGGGACGACAAGCACGACCCCGGCAGCCTGCAGTGCCTTCAGCGCCGGAGAGGCGAGCCGCAAGTTGGTGATGTCGACCGCGCCGGCCGCGCTGAGCAGGTAGCCCACCAGCGGATCGTTCGCGGCCAGGTCCAGGTCGATCCCGGTCGGCACCACCTGCGGCGCCGGCGCCTCACCGGGCGTCCCGGCCTGCGACCTGCGGTGCAGTAGCCCGCGCACCCGCGGCCGGCCGGTCCGCTCCCCTCGTTCCGCGCCTTCCCCTGGCGTCCCGCCCCGGCCGCCGTGGTCCGCGGTACTGCCATCGTCGGCGGCGCGGCTGCCGTCCCAGTCCGCTCCGCTCGTTTCTGCAGTCTCGCCAGCAGAGGCCTGCCAGGCGGCATCCGGCGCAGTGGCTCCCTGGGGCTCCTGCGCTGTCTCGCTGGCCCGCTGTCCCTCCGTGCGCTGCGGCATATGATTCTCCGGATCGTGGCGAATTCCGACGTGCTCAGCGTAGAAACAAGGCGGTACGGGATCGTTACGGAAAGCGTGCCTGTGTGAGTGACTTTCACGAATTACCGTTACGGTGATAATGCGGTCCGTGGGTGGGGGGAACGCATGAACGAGTTGAGCCTGGCCTTGCTCGGGCCGCCGGTGGTCAAGCGTGCGGGCGCGCAGGTTACGTTCGACACCAGGAAAGCCATCGCGCTGCTCGCGCTGCTCGCGGTCACCGGCCGCGAGCACACCAGGGAACAGGTCGCCGACCTGCTGTGGCCGGACGCCGACGAGGCCAAGGCGCGCGGGTCGCTCAGGCGCACCCTGTCGGTGGCGGCCGCGGCCGTGGGGCCGGCGCTCGCGATCACGCGAACGACCGTCGGGCTGGTGCCCGCGGCGGTCGACGTCGACGTGCGCGAGTTCGAGACCCTGCTGACCCGCAAGGACGCCGCCGCGCTGGAGCGCGGCGTCGGCCTGTACCGGGACGACTTCCTCGCAGGCTTCACCGTGCGCGACTGCCCGGACTTCGAGGACTGGCAGGCGTCGGTGCGGGAGGAGCTGAAGCAGCTGCTCGCCAGGGGCCTGCAGCGGCTGGTCGCCGCCTGCGTCGCGGCCGGCGAGCTGGAGCGCGCGATCGGGCACGCCCGCCGCTGGCTGCAGCTCGACCAGCTGCACGAGCCCGCCTACCAGGCGATGATCAGGCTGTATGAGTGGACGGGGCAGCGGTCCGCCGCCATGCGGCAGTACCGGTCGCTGGTGCACGTGCTCGACCGGGACCTCGCGGTCCGGCCGTTGCCAGAGACCACCCAGCTGTACGAGGA
>NZ_JBARCR010000533.1:0-1943 GCF_049794275.1 Trebonia sp. | reverse complement strand
CTTCATCGGCACCGCCTGGTTCTGGGCCGGCGCGGGCGCGGTCCTCGCCGTCGCGGGCGCGGCCACGCTCACCAGGCTCCGGCGGGTGCCGGTGCTCGTCGGCGTGGTCGGCACGCTCGCCGGCCTGCTGCTGTACCTGAACCTCGTGTTCTCCAACGGCCGGTCGTGGGGGCACCTGCTGCCGACCGCGACCTCGCTGCGGCTGCTGTGGGACCTGGCGGGGCAGGGCTTCCACGAGTCCTCGAAGTACGCTCCCCCGGTCCCCGCCCTGTCCGGGATGGTGCTGCTCGCCGCCGCCGGCATCGGCATCATCGCCGTGCTCACCGACCTGATCGCGGTCCGGCTCGGCAGCGCGGCGCTGGCCGGCCTGCCGCTGTTGCTGCTGTTCACCGAGCCGTTCACGCTCAGCATCTCCCGCGACGCCCTCGGCACCACGGTCGCCTTCTGCGCCGCCACGGCCGGCTACCTCTGGATGCTGAGCAGCGAGGGCAGGGACCGGATCAGGGAGTGGGAACACAAGAACCCGGATCCGCGGCAGATGCCCGATACCACCGCGGTCGCGGCCGCGGGACGGCGGGTAGGCGCCGCCTCGGTGGCGGTCGCGCTCTGCGTGCCGCTGATCATCCCCGGGCTGCACGTGACCCGGCTGTTCGGCAGCGGCCAGCCGGGCATCGGCGGGCACGGCCCCGGCGCCGGCAGCGGCGCCGGGTTCCCCGACCCCAATACCCAGATGAGCAACGAGCTGCACACGACGCAGACCCAGCTGGAGTTCAGCTATACCAGTACCGCCATCAACCCGCAGTACTTCCAGGTCTACGTGCTCGACAACCTGACGGCCTCCGAGGGCTGGAAGATATTCGGGCAGCCCTCCATTCTGGCGACGGTGAACCCGCAGCTACCCGCCGCGCCCGGCCTCGCGACCTCGGCGAGCAACTCGTTCGCGAGGGTGACCACGCACGTCACGCTGAGCGGATCGGTCCCCCAGGACCAGTACAACGCGCTGCCCGTACCGTATCCGGCGACAGCGGTCACCGCGGCTGGCAGCCTGCAGGCCGACAGGTCGAGCCTGATGGTGTTCGACAACGGCCAGCACCTGGCCGGCCTCAGCTACTCGGTGAAGAGTCTCGACGCGGCACCGGCCGCGAAGGCCCTCGACGACGACGCCGCCGCGCCCTCGGCCAGCACCAGCTATTACACGCAGGTCCCCGCGCCCTACCTGGCGCTGCACGGCCTCGCACAGTCGGTGGTGAAGGCAGCCGGGGCGAAGACGGCGTTCCAGGACGCGGTCGCGCTCCAGGACTGGCTGTCAGCGGGCGGCGGCTTCCGGTACACGCTGAACGCGCCGACGGTCATCAGCGAGAGCGGGCTGGCGAACTTCCTCGAGCACACGAAGCGCGGATACTGCCAGCAGTTCTCCTTCGCCATGGCCGCGCTGGCCCGGCTGCTCGGCATCCCGGCGCGGGTCGCGATCGGCTTCACCTCAGGGACGCCGGTGGCCGGCAACGAGTGGGTCGTCACCTCGCACGACGCGCACGCCTGGCCGGAACTGTACTTCCAGGGCTTCGGTTGGCTCAGGTTCGAGCCGACCCCGGCGGGCGGGGCGCCCGGCCAGGGTACGGCGACCACCCCGGTGTACACGCTCAGCACGAGCGGCACCCTGCCGGGGTCCTCGGCCGGGTCGCAGGGCGGCACGTCGGCAACGTCCGGCGCCGCGTCGAACCTCAACCCTGCAATCAAGCACCAGCTGGGTCTCCCGATCGGCGGCGCCAGCGGCGGCGCCGCGGGCAGCCGCGCCGGGGTGAACCCGTGGGAGGTGCTCGGGTTCAGCGTCCTCGGGCTGGCGGTGATCGCGGCCGCCGTGCCTGGCGTTGTCCGGCTGCTGGTCAGGCGGCGGCGCTGGCGGGGGCGCGCGGCCCGCGCGGACGACGCGCGGGCGCACGCGG
>NZ_JBARCR010000532.1:0-6294 GCF_049794275.1 Trebonia sp. | reverse complement strand
ACCCGAATTCCTCCATCACGTCGCAGAAATCGAGCGGCGCCAGCGGCGTGCCGCCCAGCTCGGCCGGGGTCTTGAGCCAGAACGCGCCCATGGCCCGCAGCGTGGCCACCGTCTCGCCGGGCAGCGTCCGCAGCTTCTCGGCACGTTCGCCGGCGGCCTCGAACTCAGGCCGGCGGCGCCGGATGCCGGCCAGCAGCCCCGCCCTGATCGTGGTGCTCTCGGCACCGCGCGCTGTCGCGTTCTCGCCCACGATACGGATCGTCTCGCACAACCGCCGCCGCGGGGAATACCGCAAAGCGTGTGCTGTTGTAGATCCATGCAAACGCATACAACTGCACGGAGGCATGAGAATGCAGTTCGGAATTTTCTCGGTCAGCGACATCACTCGCGACCCGGTCACCGGCTACACCCCGAGTGAGGCCGAGCGCATCGACGCGATCGTGAAGATAGCCCAGAAGACCGAGGAAACCGGCATGGACGTGTTCGCGATCGGCGAGCACCACAACCCGCCGTTCTTCAGCTCGTCGCCCACGACCCTGCTCGCCTATATCGCCGCGACCACCAAGCGGCTGATCGTGACCACGAGCACCACGCTGATCACCACCAACGATCCGGTGCGCATCGCCGAGGAGTACGCGATGCTCCAGCACCTGAGCAAGGGCCGGATGGACCTGATGCTCGGCCGCGGCAACACCGCTCCGGTGTACCCGTGGTTCGGCCAGGACATCAGGCAGGGCCTGCCGCTCGCGCTGGAGAACTACAACCTGCTGCACCGGCTATGGCGCGAGGACGTGGTGGACGCCACCGGCAAGTTCCGCACCCCGCTGCAGGGCTTCACTTCCATCCCGCGTCCGCTCGACGACGTGCCGCCGTTCGTCTGGCACGGCTCGATCCGCTCCCCCGAGATCGCGGAACAGGCCGCCTACTACGGCGACGGCTTCTTCGCCAACAACATCTTCTGGCCGAAGGAGCACTACGTCCGGCTGATCAGGTTCTACCGGCAGCGCTTCGCCCACTACGGCCACGGCACGGAGAAGCAGGCGATCGTCGGCCTCGGCGGCCAGGCGTACCTCGCGAAGAACTCCCAGGACGCCAAGAGCGAGTTCCGGCCCTACTTCAACGAGGCGCCGGTCTACGGCCACGGCCCGTCGATGGAGGACTTCATGGCGATGACGCCGCTGTCCGTCGGCAGCCCGCAGGAGGTCATCGACAAGACCCTGACGTTCCGCGAGCACTTCGGCGACTACCAGCGCCAGCTGTTCCTGATGGACCACGCGGGCCTGCCGCTCGACAAGGTCCTCAACCAGCTTGAGCTGCTCGGCGGCGAGGTCATCCCGGTGCTGCGCAAGGAGATCGCGGCCAGGCAGGACCCGCAGACCGCGCCGGCCCCGACCCACGAGCTGCTGGTTAAGGCGCAGTACGGCGACGCGGAGCCGCGCCAGCCGCGCCCGAACGCGAACCGCGGCGACAACGTCACCGGCTCGTCCCCGTACCAGGACAGCGCGGAGCAGTTCCAGGCCGAGTACCCGGAGATCTGACGGCCATGGCCGACCCGAGACACCCCGCAAACGATGCGTGGGAGGCACTGCTCACCGCCCACGCGTCGCTAATCAAGCGGTTCGCCGCCGAGGACATCTGGGAGGACATCTCCATGCGGGAGTACGACGTCCTCTACACGCTGTCCAAGTGCCCGGCGCCGATCCGGCTGACCGAACTGAACCGGCACGTGCTGCTCAGCCAGCCGGCCCTGTCCCGGATGGTGGACCGGCTGGCGGACCGCGGGCTCATCGGTCGCGAGCCGGACCCGGCGGACGGCCGCGGCGTCCGGCTCGCGCTCACCGGCGCGGGCCTGGAGCTGCAGCGCAGGATCGGCCGCCGTCACGCTCGCGACGTCGCCCGCGCGATGAACGCCGAACTCACCCCGGCCGAACTCCGCCAGCTCGAAGAGATCTCCCTGAAGCTAGCAAGGAACAGCACATGACCAACGAGACGTTCCGCGTCGCGGTCGTCACCGCGGGCACCAGCGACCCGTCCTCGACCAGGCTGCTCGCCGACCGGGTGGCGCAGCGCGTCGAGGCGATCGCGGCCCGCCACGGGCACACGGTGATCACCAGCGTCATCGAGCTGCGCGAGATCGCCACCGATGTCACTACCGCGCTGACCTCCCAGCTGATCACCCCGCGGCTGCAGCAGGCGATCGACGCGCTCGCCGCCGCCGACGGCGTCATCGCCGCCACCCCGGTGTACAAGGCCGCCGCGAGCGCGCTGTTCACCTCGTTCATCCACGTGCTCGACAACGACCTGCTCATCGCCAAACCGGTGGTGCTCGCGGCGACCGCCGGCACGGCCAGGCATGCACTGGTGGCGGACCAGGAGATGCGTCCGCTGTTCGCCTTCCTGCGCGCCATGACCGTGCCCACGTCGCTGTTCGCCGCCCCCGAGGACTGGAGTGACCCGGCGCTGGCTAACCGCATCGACCGGGCCGCGGTCGAGCTCGTGCTGCTGATGGCGAGCGGCTTTGCCCGCAAGGTCAGGGACGAGTCCTGGGACAGTTACCAGCACGAGTTCGGCAGCGCTGGCGGCACCGAGGTCGGCATCGACCTCGACACCGACCTGATGCGCCTGGCGACCGGCGGCTCCGCGGCCTGATCCCCGTGCGCGCCTGGCGACGCGGGTATGGGAGGCTATCTCCGTCCGCGCCGAAGGGGGCATGCCGTGCCAGAAGACGCGCCCGAGCCGCAGCCGGTGGTGGTCCCGCTGACCGCCGCCGCCGTCTTCCTCGTGGTAACCGTGAACCCCGGCAGCGAGCAAACCGTGCGGGACCTGCTGCCTGACATCGCCGCCCTGCAGCGCTCGGTCGGCTTCCGCATCCCCGACGGCGAGCTCGCGGTGGTCGTCGGGATCGGCTCCGCGGCCTGGGACCGGCTGTTCAGCGGGCCGCGCCCGGCGGAGCTGCACCCGTTCCGGGAGCTGACGGGTCCCCGCCACCACGCCCCGGCCACCCCTGGTGACCTGCTCTTCCACATCAGAGCCAGCCGGATGGACCTGTGCTTCGAGTACGCCACCCAGGTGATGGCCCGGCTCGCCGGCGCGGTCACGGTAGCGGACGAGGTGCAGGGCTTCCGGTACTTCGACGAGCGGGACCTGATCGGGTT
Organism: Trebonia sp.; assembly: GCF_049794275.1. Classification (NCBI taxonomy): domain Bacteria; kingdom Bacillati; phylum Actinomycetota; class Actinomycetes; order Streptosporangiales; family Treboniaceae; genus Trebonia; species Trebonia sp. Next base: position 3,139 of record NZ_JBARCR010000532.1, on the reverse strand, counting down.
CGTCGACGGCACCGAGTCCCCGGGCGGCGCCGCGGGGAACAGGGCCGCGTTCGTCGACGGCGCGGATGACCCGGACTTCGCCGCGGGCAGCTACGTGATCGTCCAGAAGTACGTGCACGACCTGCCGGCGTGGAACGCGATCTCCATCGAGGAACAGGAGCGCGTGATCGGCCGGTCGAAGCTGGACGACATCGAGATGCCCGACGACGTGAAGCCAGCCAACTCGCACGTGGCGCTGAACACGGTGACCGGCCCGGACGGCGAGGAGCAGAAGATCATCCGGGCGAACATGCCGTTCGGCAACCCGGGCGCCGCCGAGTTCGGCACCTACTACATCGGCTACGCGGCCACCCCGTCGATCACCGAGCTCATGCTCACCAACATGTTCATCGGCAGCCCGCCAGGCAACACCGATCGCATCCTCGACTTCTCCGAAGCGCTCACCGGCTGCCTGTTCTTCGCTCCGTCCGCGGACTTCCTCGACGACCCGCCCGGCGCGCCAGCGGCGCCCGGGGAGCCGGCGACGGTTCAGGCCGCGTCGCAGGCCGCCGGCGGGGACGGTTCGCTCGGCATCGGCTCGCTCAAGGGAAAGGAAGGCTAGCAGGCATGGCGATGAACAACCTGCACCGCGAACTCGCGCCGATCTCGGCCGCAGCGTGGGCCAGCATCGAAGAGGAGGCCGCGCGCACGTTCAAGCTGCACGTCGCCGGCCGTCGCGTCGTCGACGTCTCCGGCCCTGACGGCCTCGGGCTGGCCGGCGTCGACACCGGCCACCTGGCCCCCATCGAGTCGCCGGAAGACGGGGTCAAGGCGGCGCTGCGCGCCTGGCGGCCCGTGGTGGAGCTCACCGTCCCGTTCACCCTCGACCGCGCGCAGATCGACTCGGTCGAGCGCGGCGCGCAGGACCCGGACTGGCAGCCGGTGAAGGACGCCGCGAAGCGGATCGCCTTCGCCGAGGACCGCGCGGTCTTCGACGGCTACCCGGCGGCCCAGATCACCGGCATCAGGCAGGCGTCGTCCAACCCGGGCCTGACGCTGCCCGCGGACGTGAAGAGCTACCCGGACGTGGTCAGCAAGGCAGTCAGCGAGCTGCGGCTGGCCGGGGTGGCCGGCCCGTACTCGCTGCTGCTGTCCGCGGACGCGTGGACCGCGGTGAGCGAGACCTCCGACCACGGCTACCCGATCATGGCGCACCTGGAGCGCCTGCTCGACGGCGACATCTGGTGGGCCCCGGCGATCGACGGCGGGCTGCTGCTGACCGGCCGCGGCGGCGACTACGAGCTGCGGCTCGGCCAGGACCTGTCCGTCGGCTACCTGTCGCACGACGCGGACCAGGTGCGGCTCTACTTCATCGAGTCGTTCACTTTCTCCGCCTACACCACCGAGGCGAGCGTCGCCATCGGCGCCTGAGCCACGGCCCGGACAGCCCTGCTGTCCGGGCCGGTGCTGGCCCGGGTCTCCTTCGAGCGCGCGGAGGTCACCGACGAGTTCATCGCGTCGGTGGTGGAGCACTGGCTCGCGGCCGCGCCGGAGGCGCCCGCGTAACCCGGTTACCGCCACCAGTGGCGCTCCAGGGCGCGGTCGGTGCCGTGGGTCTGATCGAGCGCGTCGAGCTCTGCCATATCCTCCTCGGACAGCGTGAAGTCGAAGATCTGCGCGTTCTCCTCGATCCGCTCGCGATGCGTGGACTTCGGGATGACCGGCAGGCCGTGCTGGAGGCACCAGCGCAGCAGCACCTGCGCCGGGGTCCGGCCGGCCCGCGCGGCGATCGCGGTCACCCGCTTGTTCGACAGGTGCCGGCCGGTGCCGAGCGGGCTGTAGGCCTCGGGCACGACCTCCGCGCTCCGGCACGCGTCCATGAGCCCGCGGCGGTAATGCACGGCGCTGAACTCGATCTGGTCGACGGCCGGCGGGACACTGGCCGCGGCGAGCACCTTCCCGAGGTCGTCCGCGCCGAAGTTGGAGACGCCGATCGACTTGGCCAGCCCGCGCACCCGCGCCAGCTCCATTCCCGGCCAGGCCCGCAGCGGACCGCCCTGCGGCCAGTGCACCAGGTACAGGTCCACCTGGTCCACGCCGAGCCGTCGCAGGCTGGCCTCCGCCTCGGCGACCGGGTCCTGGCGCCCCGGGTAGAACTTGGTGGTGATGAACACCTCGTTGCGAGGCACGCCGCTCTCGCGCAGCGCCTTGCCGACGCTCGCCTCGTTGCCGTAGGCCTGGGCGGTGTCGATGTGCCGGTACCCCAGCTCGAGCGCCCAGCGCACGGCGTTCACGCACACCGGCCCGTCCGGCACCTGCCAGACGCCGAGCCCGAGCACGGGCAGCTGGTTGCCGTCGCGGAGCTGGACGGCCCGGCCGTCCCCGGTCAGCGCGCCAGCATTCATGCGAGGGACGCCTCCAGGGTGATCTCGGGGACGCTCGCCAGCGCCCGGCTCACCGGGCAGTTCACCTTGGCCCCCTCGGCCTCCTTGACGAACGTGGCCTCGTCGATGCCGGGCACCCGGCCCCTCGTGACCAGCTCGATCTTGGTGATGGTGGGCGCTCCGTCGACAAGCCGCAAGGTCACCGTGGCGTTGGTCTGGACCGACTCCACGGGCGTGCCGGCCCGCTCCAGCGCGGCCGACAGCGCCATCGAGAAGCAGGCCGCGTGGGCGGCGGCGATCAGCTGCTCAGGGTTCGAGCCGGGACCGTCTTCGAAACGGGACTTGAAGGTGTACCCCCCGCCGATCGTGTCTCCCGCGGTGAAGGTACCGGTGCCCGTTTGCAGGCCACCCTTCCATTCGGCAGTTCCCTTTGCCGGCATGATGTCCTCCGTCCTAGGCCACGCTCCATAGCGTTCCTGTGCCGAGACTATCGATACGGGAACGGTCAGCTTCCCGGCCCTGGCTTCTTACGTCACCTGTGGAAGACTTAGCCGCACAATTATCGCGGGCGAAGGATTGCGCCGTGCCAGGCATGAACTCGGGGCTGAACCCCGCTGATCCCACGATCGTCGCCGCCTTCCGGTCGGCGCTGGTGCATCAGTGGGTCATCGTCGCGCTCATCTTCGTGCTGCTCCTGGTGGCGTGGGGCGCAACGCGGGCCTGGTCCGGCGGACACGGCGCGGCGGCGGCCGGCTCGCCCGCCCCGTGGCACGAGC